>NZ_CAXBOC010000016.1:0-23336 GCF_963976465.1 uncultured Cyclobacterium sp.
CCAATTTCCGTAGCGAAGGCATACATTATATAGTTGCCAACAAATGGATTATAAAATGCATTGCCATTGTCAGATCTTCTAAAATGGGAATCACCATAGTTGACTTCCATATGACCCACCTTAATGGTCACATTCTCCATGATTTTATCAAAGGCTTTACTATTGAGAAATGAAAGCTTATCCAATTGCAAATACCCTCCTTTGACCCAAGTTTCCGGATGGTGCCTTGACGATAAATAGGTTATCAGATTCAATCGGACTCCATCAGCCAAGGCCACATCAATATTTAAATTCGCTGTAGCAAGATTAAATCCTGAACCTATATCCATCAATTGATTGGTGTTGACTCCATTGTCATTAATAACTGCCGAAGCTGTGTTTTCATGGCTAATGGATTGAAATTGTTGGGCAAAGGCTCCTCCAATTCTTACTTTTACCCCATCAAAAGCAACAGTATCTGCCTTTCCGGTTTCAAATACATTGATTCCTCTCTGGTCATAGGCTCGCCAAAATTGCATGTCTCTTTGTTGTGCAAGGCTGCTGAAAGAGAATAATAATGCTGTCAGAAATAAAATGCTCTTATTCATGATTGAAAAATTAATGTGTTATTTACTTGGATTAAATTTAATTTTTATTTGAATTGCCATATCGTCACCCGTCTTTATGGTACCAAAAACAGCAGTTGGAGGCACTACATTAAAATCGGTTAATTTAATGTCCGCAAGCCCTGTCAATACAATACTTTCACCTTCCGGGGCGATTTTTATCATAAAGGGAACCGTTTTCGTTTCTCCGGCAATTTGAAGCCTGCCAGATACCTTCCAATCATTACCTCCATCTTGATGGGCTTCAAGCATGGAAAAAGTAATTTCAGGAAACTCCTTTTCTTTTAGCGCATTGTAAGCATTTTTATCCATTTGGCTTTTTCCACTTTTGAGTGATTTCACCTTCATCGATACTTTAACAGCTTGAATGGCTGTCACTTTTCCAGCAGAAACTCTTATTGAAGCTGTTCCTGTCGCCTCCTCAGAAATCATGTCCCAGTCATGAAGTGTTGACGTACCAGACACCTTCATTTCAGGATTGGGAGCTACCGAGTAAGTCTGTTGAGCAATTCCCTGTACACCTTGGGAGAGGAAAAGTATAAATATAAAAAACGAGGCTAATTTTAAGTGATTGTACATTACTGTTTAATTTAGCTTTACAGAAAATTCATCGCCAAAACATGACCACTTGTTTGTTTTGACAGGTCAAAGGTATAGTTCAACCGAGTTAAAAAACATGATCAAAATCATCTTTTGCCATGATATATTTAGTGAATAGTACGAGCCATTTAAGGAAAGTAGCGAGTGTATATATTGTAACGCCTTCAATAACAAATAAAGAGCGAAAAATTACACGTCTCTAGATCTTTTAAGATATTAATTTTCAATATAGAAACACCTCATATATTGAATAAAATTCTTTTAGATTTTCGAAGTGGAAGTGAAATTTACCTTATGTGAACAACAACCATAAGTAGTAAAAAAGCCCCAACTCCGGCTGATAGCAGGTATTGGGGCTTTTTATCAAATAATAATAAGTGTTTATTAAAATCCTTTCCTATTTGTTATCAGGAATCTCTTATTATCATCCTTATGGTAAATAGGAATTAATTATTGATCAACACATCAGCACTTAGGTTATGTTGGTTGCCAGACGGTGGATTACTATATCCTCTTACTACGAAGGTATAGACTCCTCCGGATCGTAAATTTAAATCCGGTAAAGAGAGCAACTCTTCATCGGAGTCACTGGAATTTACTGTGAATGACTGAACACCACTGTCCACCACTGTAAAAGGAGTAGTATTTAAATACTCACTGTCCTCAACTAAAATGGTATTTTCTTCATCCTCCATCCTAACCAAATCTACTTGAGGAGAATCCGGTGAAAGGTGAATAAACCTTACAGCGGATTCTCCATCAGCTAGAGATTCCGGGTTGTCCTCTATCAATAGTGCTTTTATATCAGCATATTCATCTACATAAAATAAAGAATAGGCCAAGTTAGGTTCAAAATTAAATGTAGTATCTAAAACTACATTTGACGCATTGAAAGGATTCACCCGCATGGTTCTTTCTCCAGCATAGAAATTAAGGTAATCGGTATATTCAGAATACCTTAGCGGATAATAGTTGATTCTTCCATTTTCCATGTTAACATCGAGCGGAGGAGTATCCGGAGATGCATGGTATAGGCCTACATAGGCTATATCAGGTAAAGGCTGTAAATCTTCATTATCATCCATGTCACAGCCGGAAATTATACTTACAATCAATCCAAGTAAAACCAGCGTTGGAATCCGAATGCTTGTTCTTTGTAAGAAATTAAATTTTTTAGCTAAATACATAACATTGATTTTAAATTTGCAATTTATTGTATACAAATAGCTCAATAATTATGTCGACGTATGGTAAATTTAAAAGATAATTAAAATTGATAAAATCCTTAATTAAATAAATTATTATTAAATAAATTACAAAAATAAATGTATTAATTATAATTATTAAAATTAATTTGAAACAAAATCTTAGTCCGAGATTTAAATTTTTTCATCTTGCATTTTGGTAAAGATCTTGTAGATAAAAGCATTAATTTATATTGTCTGTATAGCAACTTTTATCCAACCGATCAGTAAATTATAAGCGTAAACCTCCCCTACTTACTGAGCCGAAGGAAGCGTATTTTTACCGATCTACGTAAACAACAAAAGGTGAAAAGGGGTCATTATTGTAATTTCCTATTTAAGTTTTAAGCACTATTGTAGACATTATTGATTAATAAACAAGAGTAAAACCAAATGATCAAGTTCAGAAAAAGAAAGTTACCTTTACCAATCCAAGATTGTTATTGCAAATTCTTTAATCCGGTCTGGGCATTGCTTTTGATCTCATTCAGTTTTTCTCGTATGGTTCCTAAAACAGTCTTATAACCCTTTTCTCCCACCAAATTGGTATTCTCTTCCGGATCATTATCATGATCGTATAGTTCCTCATTGGTACCCTTGGCACTTTCTCCCCAGCGATTATATCTCCATCTATCCGTCCGCACACTTGCTCCATCATTGTAAATGGTATAGGCAAAATTATCTTCCCCACCTTTTTTTTCATCTTTTAACTCATTAAGCAAACTCTTTCCTTGAAGGATCGCAGGTTTCTCAGAGGAAAATCCTGTAAGATCCGCAAGAGTGGGGTAAATATCCAGTAGTTCTGAAATACTTTTCGTTTGGCTTCCATAGGCCCCTTCAAAATCTTTCCCGGGCACAGAAAAAATTACCGGAACCCGAACACTACCTTCCCATAGGCTGGATTTCGACCAGCAATCATGTTCCCCTAGGTTATAACCATGGTCTGACATAAAGATCACAATCGTTTCTTTCCTAAGATCCAGCCTATCTAATGCATTCAATAGCCTACCAACTTGTTCATCCATAAACCTGACACTTGCCATATATGCACGAATGGTTTTGCGCTGCTGAAGTTCATCCATTCCCCATATCTTCTCATTTTGTCGTTTTAAAGCTTGGGAAGGTACATTTTCACCTACTTTTACCGTAGGCAACAGCACCTCTTCTACCGGATAAGGGGCAAAGCTTTTTTCTGGGGCAATCAAGGGTACATGTGGCCTAACAAAGCCCACTGCCAAGAAAAATGGTGCATCCTTTTTAACTCTTTGCTTATTGGTTCCGCCTGAAGGGATTTTACCGGCGCGATTTTCCAACACGGCGATGGCCTGACTGGCAGCCATATAATCGGTCTGTGTTCCTTCTAAACTATCAGGAATAACCATTTGAGCAAAGTTTGAACCATAGTGAAGGTTTTTGGGAGAAAGTAATTCCAAGTTTCCTTGACTTAATGTTTCCGGACCAAGCACATTGTAGGCATAATCCCAAGAATCCGGATCATCTCCACCCACGGCTCCTCTTTCAATTCCTCCGGGCACCCCCATATGAAATATTTTAGATATCCTAGCCGTATAATAGCCCCTTTCTCTAAAGAAACCAGCCATAGAAGGATGATTTGCCAATGCAGGAGTTTCTTTCCTATAACTACCCAATTGATCATTATTACCCATTACACCATTGGTTTCAGGGTACAAACCGCTCATAAAGGAGGCTCTAGAAGGACCACACAATGGAAATTGACTATAAATATTAGAAAAACTTACTCCCTCTGCTGCAAGTCGGTCAAGATAAGGGGTATGCTCATAGGTATTCATATAAGGCCCTATATTCGTATTTAGATCATCTGAGATAATCAACAATATATTGGGTTTTTGGGCCTTTAAACTAAAGGAAGTAATCAATAAGATAAGTAAGAGTGAAATTTTAAAAATTAAGCCTCTAATGCTTTTTAGGGAAGCCAAAACTATGCTATGAATCATATTATTTCTTGGGTTTCGTTATATTGCCTTACAAACAAGACTTAGCTGCTAAGTTAATTTATAATAGCCTCCAAACCTTAAAATCCTTATACCTTGCACTACGGGTAAACATATGCCTTAAACCAATTCTTCCGGATTCAATGGAAGGAAAAATAGAAGCATCCCATCTGCAAATCAATGTGTCTGAAGAATCACTTTTGTTTTGTATATGCATTTCAATAGTATTGGCATACTTGAATACTTGTATGTGATAGGTTACATCAGATTTAAAAAGGCCTGTTTTGAAATGATCTTCCGGTACATCAGTCCCGGTAAGGCCCTCCATGCTGGGGTTGTATCTTCGCAAACGTATATAATCATTTTCTCCTGAGTATTCCTTCGCTCCAAATGCAGCATAACTAATATGGTAAGTGCTCATATTATTAAAATAAGTCCGCATGGATGGCACTTTTCTTTTGTCATTCCATAATGAAATATCCTTAGGATAGTCCTCATCTCCTTTTCCCGAGGCATGAAAGTAAAGAATATTGACACATCGAGTGGTCGTATCTGTTCTGGTGTAATCGTACTCAATACAGATATGTCCTTCGAAGGATGGTTTGGCCCACAAAACAGTATGGTGGGAATCATTGCCATGTTCAGGTCCTGCTATAAGTTCCATTCCTTCATTGCTATTGACCACCTTTGCTTTTTGTCCATCTAACATCCATTTTTTCTCCCAATTATCTGTACCTGAATCTTCAAATAATAACTCGGATTTGGTCCATGGCTTTTCATCTGTTTCCTTGGATTTACACCCAAAAATAGAAATGATTGAAATTAAGATTAATATAAAGGATTGGCTGAGCTTCATTGTATTAATGTTTTAATTAATCTAAGGACTTAAATCCGGGACCTTTGACTACCTGTCCGGGCAAGGCCCCGGTATGCTGACCATCTTTTAGAACAAGTATTCCATTGACCAATACATGCACCATCCCCGTCGCATATTGCATGGGCTTATCATAGGTGGCATGGTCTTGTATTTTATCCGGATCAAAAATGGCAAGGTCAGCGAAATATCCTTCTTTTAGCGCGCCCCTTTTTTTGATCCTCAAATTGGTCGCCGGTAGCGTAGTAAGTTTATAAATGGCTTCTTCCAGAGAAATAATTTTTTCTTCACGGACATACTTGCCAAGGAGTCTTGCAAAATTTCCAAAAGCCCTAGGGTGGCTTCTTGATTTGAGGAAAACTCCTTCAGGAGCATAAGAAGCCGCATCTGAGCCAAAACTCATGTATGGAAGGGAAATTTTCTTTCTTACATTTTCTTCAGACATCATAAAATAAACTGTTCCCACTCTGCTCCCATCCTGAACAACCAAGTCCATGGCCGTTTCTACAGGAGAGGTATTCCTCATAGCTGCCACCTCAGCAAGCGATTTACCTGTCAGGTATTTTAAGGAATCGTTTTTAAAACCTATCAGGAGCATGTCGTCATATGATGCTACCCCCATCATCAAACTCTCCCACTCATTGGTCGGCGTCACCATTTCTTCCTTTAATTGGGCTCTAATTATTGGATCTTGTAATCGTTCGGCCCATTTGTCATAGCCACCTTCTTGAACCCAGGGAGGCATGGAAGCATCTAAGCCGGTAGCTCCGGCAGTATAAGTATACATATTTGTGGTTATAGAAAGGCCGGCATTTCTAGCGGAGTCTATCTTTGAAACCACCGCATCAAATTTGTCCCAGTTGTTTTTCCCAGCCATTTTAAGGTGATACACCTCAGCTCTGATATTTGCCTCATCAGCGATACGAATCAACTCATCCAAACTTTCCAAAAGTTGATTTCCCTCACTTCGCAAATGAGAAATGTACATTCCATCGTATTCGGAAGCAATTTTACAAAGCGCTATTAATTCCTCAGTACTAGAATAAAATGCCGGGGCATAAATCAATGAAGAGCCAAGGCCCAATGCTCCTTCTTCCATGGCTTCCCTTACCAAGTTCTTCATGGTTTCCATTTCATCATTAGTGGGAGCACGGTTTTCGTATCCGACCGTGTGAACCCTAAGGGTAGTTGCACCGACAAAGGAAGCTACATTGGTAGCAACCCCTTTCTTAACAAGAAAATCAAGGTATTCACTTAAAGAAGTCCAGTTGATCGGATATTTGATATCACCCTGACTTTCCTGCTCTTCCTTTTTCATTTCCTTATTCAAGGGACCCATCGAACTCCCTTCTCCGAAAACCTCCAAGGTCACCCCCTGTCTGATATCACTTTGGGATTTCCCGTCTTCAATTAGGGCATCTACAGCCCAGCTGAGCATATTAATAAAACCCGGAGCAACAACTAAGCCTGATGCATCTATCTCAATGTCCCCATGAGCTTCGGATAAATCGCCTATGGCGGCAATGGAATCAGCAACAATTCCAACATCACCAGTATAGGCAGCATTCCCCGAACCATCCATAATCTGACCATTTTTAATCAGCACATCGAAAGATTGTTTAGGCTTGCAGCCGAATAAAACAAGAAGGCCTAAAAAGCTAAGAAGAAGTGCTTTCATAAGAATTGGCTTTGCAACAATTAGAAGAATCCATTTATCTCTCTAAAAGTAACAATTATGCACATAAAACTTAAATATGGGTCGATAAAATGATTGAGTTTGACATTTATACATCGATTATTAAGGTTGATAATTCATTAATGGTATTCCGAAAAAAACCTTGTAACATTTGAAAAAAATCTTTTATCCTGCTACTAGAATTTCTAGCTCTCTCAATGTTCAGAATCAGGTTATCGGTTTGACCAGAGTTGAATTTACTATTCTACTATTATCTCACATCCAGCCATCTAATTTTTGAAAGTAAAGTAACCTTCCCTTTAGGAGGGTTACATTTACAATCAAGAATTATTTGAATATGAACCCCATCAATACCCAGGGTTTTGGTTTATTTTGTTATTGACATCAATTGCCCGCAATGGAATAGGGAACACCAACTTTTCTTGGTCAATATCAAAACCTTTCGCTTGCATTAGTTCTACAGCCCTACCTGTCCTTGCAAGGTCAAAAAACCGATGAAATTCAAAACACAATTCTACGCGTCTTTCATGTTCTAATGCTAAAGATAAGTCATTGTATTCCTCAGGGTATCCAGGTTCCCCAAATCCAGGTAAGCCAACCCTAGCTCGAACCATATTTAGATAGGTTGGGTCACTGGTTACCTCCGCGTACATCAATAAGATATCCGCAAACCTGATAACCTCGAAATTTTGACCTGGATATCTCCAGTTAGGATCATAAAATTTCATGGTAAATGGGTAATCAATGAACTGATCAGTATCCAAATTTAGGTAGCCGGGATATACAGAGACCCTCTTTCGAACGGTATCTTCAGCTTCGAATTCATCTACCAAATCCTGTGTTGGGGTATTCATTCCGTTTCCTCGGAAAGTTTCATTCATTCCCGGCAAGTGAAAAGCCCAATGAAAAGGAGTATATTGAGATTGGTGGTTGCTATTTACCGCATTTTCACCTCCCAGGTACTGAACTTCCAAAAGGGATGCTTTTGAATTTTTCGTGTTAGGCATGAATAAAAACTCATAATCGTCCGAATTAATATTCCCATCTCCATTGGCGTCTAGTGAAAACCTATTGCTATCAATAATTTCTTTAAGTTCATTCCCTGCATTTTGCGTATCCCCCATGGTAAGGTATACTTTGGCCAGAATTGCAGCAGCTCCATATTTGGTAACCCTGCCTACATCATTCCCGGTGTAGCTTTCTGGCAGGTTGGTTTTGGCATATTGCAAATCATTGACTATTTGTTGGTAAACCATCTCTTTGCTTTCCCGAAGGTAGTCATAGCCTTCTTCGGGTTTCAATGGTTTTAAAGGCAAAGGTATTCCTCCCCAAGCCCTAACCATATTGAAGAAAATCAAGGATCGCACCAAGGTAGCTTCTGCTTTAAGCCTTTCTCTTAAAGTTGGGTCGGTAAACTGGACCTCAGAATTCTCTAAATGAAATAGGGCATTGTTGCAAATAAAAATGGCATTGTAACTGGTTTCCCAAGCATTTTCAATAAGACCGTTATTTGTTCTTATATAGTAATCTGCTATTTCTTCCGAAAAGGTGGTTGAACCTCCTGTAAATTCTATATAGGTGTTGTCTGAACGAAGTTCTCCGTACAGGTCTGCAATACCTTGAGCATTGTAAATTCTAGCCAACTGTCTGTAAATATCATTTACAGACAAGATTAACTGTTCCTCATCTTCATAAAAATTACCTTCGGTAATTTGGGTTTTAGGGTAAAGATCCAATTCATCTTCGTTACAAGAAAAGGCACCTAAAATCACAACTATAAGAATATATATACTATTGTTTTTCATGATTTCTATTGATTTGATGAAAGTGAATTAAAAGCCAACATTTACTCCCAAAGTATATATTTTGGCTGTTGGATACGGAGAATGAGCAACCCCTCTTCTTTGTGCCTCAGCAGCTCCACCATTGAAGTTCTCCGGATCAAATATTGGACTTTGTTTAACGGTAAGCATGTTCATACCATTGAAATAAACCCTTAAAGAACCCAATTTCATTCTTTCCAATAATGTAGGCTGGAAGGTATAACCAAAGGTCAAACTCTTTAACCTTAAATAGGATCCATCTACAATCCAATAACTGGAAGCGGTTCTTTCCAAACCGTCAAGATCAACTGTTAATTTATAATGGTAACCATCGCCCGGATCTTCTTCAGACCTCCACCTGTCAACCATTTCATGGTAATAATTTCGCCCTTCATGGTATTGCATCGAGCGATGGATATTGTTGTCAAAAACCTCGCTTCCTTGGACCCCTTGGAAAAGAAAGCTAAGGTCAAATCCCTTATAACTAAAGTTATTTGTTATACCCCAGGTAAAATCAGAAGCATAGTTGCCTATGATAGTTCGGTCATCGGAAGTAAGTACGTCATCTCCGTTGACATCGGCATATTTCCCATCTCCTGCCACTGCAGATTCATACCTTGCGGGGTCTGTATCTGCTTCTTCCTGGGTCATGTAAACCCCATCATATTGGTAGCCATAAAAGTTATAAACCGGATAGCCTACCTTATTGATGGATTGCATACCAAAACCGGCATTGTATATCATTGGGGCATCCTCTTCTCCTAATTCCAACACCTTATTTCTGTTCCTCGAAAAATTCAATTGGGTTGTCCAAGACAAAGCTCCAGTAAGGTTGTGAGAGCTAAGGTTCAATTCCAATCCTTTGTTTTCAAGCTTCCCAATATTTCTAAACACATTGGTAAATCCAGTAACCGATGGTACAGGTACATCTAGTAATAATCCATCAGATTTTGAAATGTAATAATCTGCTTCTAAGGAAAATCTTCCTTCAAAAAGGCCTAAGTCAATCCCCAAGTTCAACTGTCTTGTCCTTTCCCATTCAAGGTTCGGATTGGTGAAATCGGAAGGGTAATAAGAGGCTCCAAGACTGTTGCCTAAGGCTATTCTTCCTTGGGCCATTGAACCTATCCATCTGTAATCTGCAAATTGATCGTTCCCCGTAAAACCATAACTCGCCCTCCATTTAAAATGACTTATAGGCACTAGGCTGTTCATAAAGCCTTCATCGGACATTATCCAGCCCAATGACAAACTAGGAAATGCACCCCATTTTTTATTGGGACCAAAGCGGGAGGAACCATCTCTTCTATAACTTGCAGATGCCAGGTATTTTCCGTTATAATTATAGGTAATTCTAGTAAAATAGGAGATAAGTACCCGCTCTGTCGCATTGTCACTGGCTTGAAAGATATTTTGTCCTCCACTTAAGTAGGGCACCAGATCATTATTGTACCCTCTCCTTTGTGCGCTGGAAGAATAATAATCATCCTTAAAGTATTCATTCCCTAATAGGAAGGAGAATTCATGTCCATCAAATGATTTATCATAGGTCAATAGGTTTTGCCAATTGTAATTCATCCTATTGTTTTGGTTTACGGTCATTGCCCCCTCTGTGATATAATTGGGGCCCATGTTGTGATCAACAGCTTGATAGTTGGTGTCATCTCCTCTTCTGTATAAATAGTTTAATGAAGACCTGAATTTTAGTCCAGGTAGCAGGTCAAAATTGGCATAAATGTTTCCAAGACTATTAAAGTTTTTGTGCTGGATGTCATCATTTATTCTATATAATGGATGTCCATTTACCGCCCTAAAAAGTATAGCACCATAATTTTCGTAACCAGAAGTGGTAGAAGGTTCTCCCAAATAACCATTATTTCCGTATACTGGAAAAACTTGAGGATACTGAACAGCCCATTCCACTATCCTATTGTAGGGCTCATTCTCATGATCATAAACCACATTCAACATCCCTCCTATTTCAGCCCAATCTGTTACTTTTGAGGACACTTTTAGATTTAAGGAATATTTTTTATAATCAGAGTTGATGACAATCCCTTCTTGATTTACATAGCCACCGGATATTAGGTAAGTTGTATTTTCATTTCCCCCGGAGACATTGACATCCACCCTTTGCATGGGAGCAGTACGAAAAATCAAATCTTGCCAATCCGTGTTAGGTAAATTTTGCGGATTTTCAAATGCTTCCGGCCAAGTGTATTTATAATGTCCTCTTGCAGCCACTGTATTGGGAGCATTCGGATCCCCTCCAGATTCTAGCCAACCATTCTGAGCGGCATCTATAGAAGCCTGCGCATATTCAGCAGAATTCATGACTTTGATCTTGTCAATATTCTCTTGTAACCCATAAGAATAATTGATTGTCACCTTCCCTTTGCCGGATTTTCCACTTTTTGTGGATACCAAAGCCGCTCCATTGGCACCTCTAGAACCGTAAATTGCTGCTGAAGCCGCATCCTTTAGGATTTCAATAGATTCTATATCCGAAGGATTAATCAAATTCAGGTCATAATTGGGAAGTGGAATTCCATCTATAACAATTAAAGGTGAACTATTTGCAGAAATCGAGTTGATGCCCCTAATTTGAATAGTACTTGAACCACCTGGTCGGCCGCTGCTATTGATTACCTGCACACCGGCAATTTTCCCATACAAGGCCTGTCCAAATTCAACCATGGGCCTGCTGCTGAGTTCTTCGTCCATTTCCAATGATCCCACAGATCCTGTCAGGTGACTTTTTTGCTGTGTTCCATACCCTACCACCACTACTTCCTCCAAGGAGGCCAAATCTTCTTTTAAGCTAATATCAATCACACTTTGGTTACTTACCACCACCCTTTGTGATTCAAATCCAATAAAAGAAAAAATCAGTGTCACCCCTTCAGGAACAGACAAAGCATACTTACCATCTAAGTCTGTTGCTGTTCCTTTCGCCGATCCCGGCACAGAAATGGTTGCGCCGGGTATTGGAGCACCATTGGCATCAGTGACGGTTCCGGAAACCTCAATATCAGCCCAAGCGCTTTCTAATTTCTCTGGATTTAACGGTAATTCAGCCATTTCACTATCGGAAAAATCAAAATGTAAATCTGATGGTATTTCCTTTAGAGATAATCCATTTTCAAATTTTGAATCTTCAAAAGATTCTGCGTCCATCCTTTGGTCAATTTTAGCTGACTTACCATTCGTTTCTCCTGCTATAAGGAGACCGATGGTTAGCAATTGAATCAGCAGAGCATAAGTACATCGCCTGACCATGTTTATTACATGTCTTGGTACAAGATTTTTCATACGGTTAGATTAAGGGTTTATTAAAATTTTAAGATTAGGTTTTGGATAAATAGGCCTCTGAAATTTACTTTAATTGGGATTAAACAACTGTAATTACCTTCATTGCTATTACAGATTGATTCAATTGATTTTCAGTACATTCCATTGTCAAACCGGCCAAGCTATCCTTTTTTTGATTTATTTTATCATCACTATTTACAAAGGCTTTTAAACAAATAATTCCAGGCCAACGAAGGGATAAAACTTACCACTAATACCCAATTGACTTACCCAAGGTTTCAGCCTTAAATTCATCCACGATGCAGGCTCATGACTATGGTTATAACTGTTTTAAAGAGTAAACGAGTGAATTTATTACAATGAATCTTTCCCGATTTTGTTGGTCGTTAACTCCTTCTCTCATTCATTCACCATTGGAAAATATGTCATCAAACACGGATTTCCTTCATTTTAAATTCTTAGCCTATAGACATCTGGTTGTGCCAATTTTTCCATGATTATTATAGAATTTGAATGGTTTTGCATTAAAATGACATGGGCCATGTTTCCATGGAATACCGATGGGTTGAAATTTTAAAAAATATTCCTCGAACTTACTTATTCCCGAAAGCCAACTCCCAATAAGTGTCTGGCTCAATTTTAAAAATTCAATACTAAATTTTGCATACAAAACTTCAAGACCGAAATTCTCATCCCTATAAATTTGCTGCCAACAATTCGGATAACCACCAAATTGATCTAAATTCAAATATAATTTTTCCTTTTTCATTTTGGGTATTATGGGTTTATTTTATTTAAATTAGCTATTAATCAATAAATATAAAAATTAATCATCGTTAATTTAAAATATTTATTTTTATAAAAGTTATAGGATTATAATTAAGGATTTCAAACTAATCTCTATATAAAAAATCATATTAAAAAAATCAATATTTAACCATTAGAGCAGGTAATATCCTTTATTTTGGTTGAAATAAAGGGTAAGTCAAGCAGTTGTTAATTAATGAAAAAAATTGATCAATTTAATGAATCAAAAAAACACATGAGAATTAATAATTACCGATGGAAACGCGTCTTTGAAACCTGATTTAAATCCAATTAATAATTTTTTTTTTAGCCTAGGTTATCAAATTTCTTTTTGATATTCACTTAAAATACTTTGAAGCTGGGGATTATCAATGTGCGAAAGGTTTGATGCTATACCCTTCAACCTATCCTTGTATTGATCCCTATTTTTCATTACTTCAAATACTCTTATAATGTACCATTCCTGTTGGGTTTCTAAATGGTGAACAATTGCAAGGAACAAGGGCTCAGGAAGATTTTCTACTTTTTTGAATTCATTAAGTACCTGTAGCTTTGCTGTTAAAGGCAAACCACTGTATATGTCAATTATATTTTGAAGAAAATAATTATCAGAATAATTGCACTTGGAAAGCGTTTTTAGGGCCACTTCTTTTACTTTAGGTTTATCATCTCTACCCAAACTATTGATCACCAAGGAATTGAGGTAGTCTTTTTGCCCCAACTCCCCTTTGGCGAAAAGTTCAAGGAAAAATAAGCTGTTGTGTTCTATTTGAGGAGCCTGCATAAGGAATGTCATTAGCTCTTCATCCTTATTCAATTCATTTATGGTCAAATTCACCAGTTGTTCTTTTTCTCCAACGTGAGACAAATGCCAGATGGTATGGGTCGTATATACAGCATCAACCACGGCTTCCGCAGCGATTTCTTTTTTGGTAGCCCCAGAAGTACCATCTACCTCTGGGTCTCCATTTTCAGGTTTTTCTACAAGATCAGAAAGTTCATACTCTCTCAAGGGTGACCAATCGTTTTCTAGAATTTCAATCAGTCGTAGATAGTCCTTTTCAGTAAATTCGCTATGGTCTGTTTTGGTAAGGGCCTCCTCATAAACTTCCAGACCAAAAAAATCTCCAGCAAGATCCCAATAGATACCAATATCTATCAATTTGCACTCACCAATGAGACATACGGGGGTTTTGAGTTTTCTATGCCAATATAGAAATCCTTTATTGTCTTTTTTAGCGAAAATTTCTGCTTGCTCTCCCTTATCATCCTCAATATGATAAACAGAGACATCTGGTTGCCAATTTACGCCATGTAACTTTTCACTTTGAAAGTAAACATCATTATTATTGAACAACAATAGCAGGAAAACAAACAGTATTTGAATACAAAACATGAACTTTTAATTCTATTACCTCAATTAAACTTCTATTGTTTTTTCCAACTTCCTAGTGGGTCTTGGATATTGTTTTTCTGCAAGGAACCTCCTCCATTTTAGAGGGTTGACACCAAAATCCTGATGAGTAATATCCCTGAGTTCTGCTCTGGCAAAAGCTTTATAATTGGAATGAATATCTTGTAGGTAATTGACCAAGAGTTGATAACCAGACTTGGCACCGCAACGAGCCAGAGTGGCTGCAATGGAAATTTCAAGCAAGCCACCATAAACCCGCCATCTTACCTCATCATAATCTTCCGTCTTGAATCCCCCAATATTTTCATCTTTTAAAAGCTTTTCAAAGCCCGGAATAAATTGCGCATCAGGTATCCTGTCTCCGTAGAAACACAAGTTATGAATCCGGTTATAAAATGGAATAATTTTCAAATCAATTCTACCATTGAAGTAATCATTCGTTCGGTTGACTACCCCTCCCCCTGAAGTGGTATTTTCAATGATATTTCGAATGACAGGTATTGAACTTTTGCTGCCAGTCATTGCCAGCAGCGCAATGTTTTGATTGATTCTCCAGAACAAACCTTCCAAAACATTCTTTTCTCTCCCTCTTATAAAATCATAATCATCTACATATCCACCTGGGTAGCCCTCTTTTTGTTCCAGGTCAAACATTTCTTGTAATTCTTCTACTATGAGGGCGTTTCCATCGCTTTCTCCAAACCAGGCCAATGCTTTTGCCAGAAGAAGTTTGGCTTTTTCATCTTCAGATTTACCATAATAGGTTTTCAATACAGGAATAGCTTTCTCTTTCGGCAACCTGCTGCATTCGTATAAAAACTCTCGTTTTCCTTCTGAAAGTTCTGCTATCCTGGTATTGATTTCATCCTCTTGAAACCTTTTATCTTCATTGGAAGGTCGGTCATAATCCTTAGGAAGATACCCTAGATCGGCCCACTCACGTTGTAAATCACTCACATCAAAATCACGAGGTCTCGTATTGGTCCATGCCAGGTCAGCGGCAATTTGTCCTGTCAGGTATCCCAATACAAGGATATCTGCAGTCATGCGGGTAAATTGCATGGCATTATGCGTTTGGCTTATCCCCCTACCGGCAATTAAAAGCCCATCCAGTGATTTGGGTACAATACAACGGTATGGAATTTCTACAGTTAGATCATTTGAATGGGGCAATAAAAAGCCACATTTCGAAAATTCGGAACTCCCTACATTATGTGGGTCAAAATCACTACTTGCCAAAGCAATTACATCCTTAAAGTGAGTTTTTTCAGCCACATCATAGAGGTTCAATACATGCATCCCTTCTATAAGGCGTGATTCTCTAACAGTAAGGAAAGGGTGAAAATCGTAAAAATGAGCTTCATAATGAGAAAGAAAGAGTCCACGTTGCAATTCTGATATTTTGGTAGTGTCCAGCACATCATAATCTCTATTGGTGGGTGAAGAAGAAATCGAAACTGCTCCTTTAACATCCCACTGACTGTAATTTTGTGTTTCGCCCGTTCGGGAGTTTCCTTGTGAAAAGCTAGCGCCAGCAAAAGAAGCAATGTCTCCATCTCCAGTGGCATCAACGGTGACATCCCCATTGATGGTTTGAAGTTTACCATTTCTACAAACCAAGAACCCAGAAACTTTCTGATCTTCCAAGATGGCACCACAGAAAATCGCTCCTGGAATAAACCGACCTCCTGCATTCAAAATTTCCTTGAGGTGGTAATATTTCCGGCCTACTTTTGTGGACATGTTATTCTCAAAAGCTGTCCTTTCTGCTTCTTCATTTTGTTTTTTAAAGAAACCATTGCTCGTTACCCCATGGTAATACCCCATGACTCCACCCATGGTTTTTGTGCCACCCAAATCATTAAAATAATCAGCAACAATGGTATTGGCACCTTTTCCTGCAGCACCCTTAGCGACAAAAGAACCACCCGTGCCTCCTCCCGCTACGGCAACCTGACAGTATTCTTTGTCTTTTACTAAAGCATTGTAATCAAAGGTCACTTGCTCCATTGGAATAGAAAAGCTGGCTTCATCCAATCCTGTGAATCGAATCTGATCAAGGGGAATCTCAGCATTGTGAATTCTTAAGGTTGATGCTTTTGCTTTACGCGAGGATTTTGGCAATGATTCAACCATTTTACGGGCTTCTTCATTAGTGGTCTGAATATTTTTACTAGTAACGGCTTTGCCATTCAACATAAAATATCCTTCAAGATCAACCTCCGGAAGGCGATCATCTTTTAAAATTATTGAGGTTTCTAGCCCATGCTGGTAGATTTCAGCATTTTTAAGGGATGGATCAATATTTTTGAAATTTTGACCTAGCAATGCTGCTTTATGTCTTGCCTGATGTTCTATCAATTCCAAACTTTGCTCCTCCACCTTAAATTCAAAATCCAAGAAAGCCTGGCCTTCAGACAACTTCCCTCTGTGAAAAGCAATTTGGTCTTGATGTACTTTATAATCCCTAGAAACTGACAAGACTTTTTTCTGAGGGTTTTCAACATTTTTCAATTCCAAGACGAAACCGGCCCTATCTATCTCATAGGCTTGATTAAAAAAGTTTCTACTAAACATGACCTGATCGGAAGCATCGATAAAATTATTGCATTTCACATGTTGCAAACCTTGCTTACCCGCCATCAAAACCCCTTTAACTTTTCCTTTGTCTTGAAAAATCCCGCAAACATCTGTCATCAATAGGACATGTACCTTACTGACCAGGAGATTTCTCAACATCCCCTTTCTGATACTGCCGGAAAACAGCAATATTTCATCCTCAAATTTACTGTTACCGGGACCTTTCCCGAGGGAATTGTTCATTTCCGCTACCTCTCCTTTGGGCAAAAACAAATTAGAAAGTTCAGGACTGAAATCCTCAAAACCATCTGCCTCCATCCATAGTTTGTGCTTTGCAAAAAGCTCGAAGCCTGGACTTGTCCTCTTTTCAATCAATAAAACCTTTTTACCTGACTTTGCAGCGTAACTTGCAGCAAAATAACCTGCTAAACCTCCTCCATTGACCACTAAATCATAAGTATCAAAATTGCTACTGCTAGAGAATTGTCTATAAATTTCGGCTTTTGCCTCTAGGCTCATCATTCCCGAACCCATCATTATGGCTCCTGTAGCCGGTAAGCTAATATTTAGAAATTTCCTTCTGTTCATTTGCTTAAAAATTTTTGTTCATGACTAATTATTCTACTAAGATCTGCTATATAAACACTTCGAACATCTCCATCAAAGCCGTTGAACACAACAAATCTTCCTGATCGATCCCAAGCTGGGTGGGCATCTAAACGAAAAGAACTATCACTTACGTCAGGAGTTTTAACTTTTGTAATTACAATTTCTTTTCCTGTACGAACATTGAGTAGCCTTAGGGGTACATAGCCATCCCCATCTGTAACCCTAGTTTCCTTGGCATAAGCATCAGTAATTATAAATGGAAGCCCGCCAGGATGATAACTTGGATGGCCTGAACCCGGTGCAAAAACTTCTTTTAATTCTGTACCATCATATTTAACGGTAACTACTTCCAATCCTTCTTTTCCATCATCTACCTCTAGATTCATTGACAAGTAATCACCGTCTGGCAACCATGCCATATGATGACCTCCTTTCCCATATTGAGTAGTTGTAATGGCAGTGCGAATATCAGAACCATCTCCATTCATGGTAATAACTGCAACTTTTCTTTTACCGCCTGTAATAGGCTTCAAAAGCAGACAGGTCATAATGCGACTCACTTGTGGGTTCCACATTGCTTTGAAGCAATAAATTTCAAAATCTTCCGGATTGGAAATCCCTATCCTTGGTTTGGCTTGCTTATAGATGTCTTCTATACTGGCTACCAACGTACTTTTTCCTGTTTTCACATCCGTAACATAAATACCATCCTTATCTGTAAGGCCAAAATTTTTGGATCTATAATCGTCTGGAACAATTACTCCGTAGCCAGATTGTGCATATTCAGAATTACGTAGATTATGAGAAACCAATTTTTCACCATTGATAGAAGCCATAAACAGCTCTCCATTAATCCGTTTAAAGTCCTCATTTTCCATATTATAATGAACAGTAAAAGACTCCCAACTTGAAGTATCTACCTGATTGTAGAACAATTGCTCATCATTCTTTCCCCATTGCACATTGGCTCCAAGCTGCATTTCCCATCCAAATGAATTGGCAATTACTTTTTCTTCACCTGTCTCCAAATTGATTAAAACCACCTTACCAAACTCTCCCGCTTTTGGGTACCTATCTTCGAAAGGAAGCCGAAATAATGCAATATACTTCCCAGAGGGACTAATTGGTGAGGTATCATGAAACCTATGAATCAGACCATCGCTTCCAACTTTAACAATGGGAATAGAATCATTTGTATTCTCCTTTATTTCAGTATTCATTGCGCTACCATAAAAAATGGTAAACGGATTTATATAAAAGCTCATTAATGCCAAGGCAAAAACAAACGAATAACGCATATAATTTATCATCATTATCGAATTTTATATATTAACCTAAAGGGTTAATTTTAATAACCTGGATTCTGAGTCAAATTTGAATTGATATCTAGTTCCCGTTGAGGAATTGGAAGAAATTTATCCTTTTCAGGATTATAATTTCTTGTATCAAACATTCTTAATTCCTCAGCATACGCTTCATAATTGGGGGTGCCATTTTCATTAAATTCCGGAACATACTGGGATTTATAAATCCCTAATGGCCTACCGTACAGTGGCCCGGAAATGACATCCTCAGCGATATTCCATCTTCTAATATCAAAAAAGCGTAATCCTTCATAAGCAAATTCTACTTTTCTTTCTTGTCTAACAACCTCCCGCAATTTGTCTATCGTTTGCCCTTGTTCTATTCCGGGTATACCTGCTCTTTCCCTTACCGCATTTATCGATTCATATACCGTGTTATTTACCTGACCTAATTCAATTTGAGCTTCAGCATAAATCAATAAAATTTCCGCATACCTTATTAGCATGATATTTAGCTCCGACTCTCTTCTAAACTCTCTTTCATCTGCAGCCACATATTTTCTATACTGATAACCCGAGAATGTTGCATAGGGATTAATCACTTCCTGGTTGTCAATACGTTTTGGTGGGTTTTGATTGAAATCCCATACCAATAAACTATCAGGATGTGTTTCAAACTGGTAACCCAAAAACTCTGATCCCGGCACCACGCAAGTTGCATGAAGTCTTGGATCTCTATTTTGAAACGGATTCGCAGGATCATACAATGGAGATTTATCTATCCTTAAACCATCTACACAAGCATAGGAATCAATTAAAGCTTGGGTAGGGATTTTGGTAGCAAAACCTCCTGTAAGTCTTCCTCTTGTATGTACAGGAGATTCGTGAGTCAATTGGTTTGCTCTACTGAATTGAATCGTGAATAGTTCTTCAGAATTATTTTGTCCTTCATAGGTAAACAATTCCTCAAAATTTGGGTGCAATTCATATATTCCTAATGCCATAACCTTTTCTGCGGCACTCGCAGCTACGGCCCAGTCATTATGAAATGCTGCCATTCTGGCCTTTAGGCCCCAAGCTGCCCCTTTGGTTATTCGACCTCTATCATTTGAGGGGTACTCAACAGGTAAAATTTCACCAACTATTTCCAACTCCTCCAAAATAAATTGGTAAATGGTTTCCTTATCTGTTTGAGGAAGTTGCGCATCAAATACATCCAAAGGATCAGTGGTAAATGGCACATCACCATATAAATTTATCAGCCACCCATACCAGTATGCTCGGAAAAACCGCGCTTCCGCTTCAATGTTCTTAAAAGTTTCGGCGTTGGTTACTTCTTCTGCTTTATCCATGTTGGCCAACAACCTATTACAGCTTCCAATATTAACATAAGCATTACTCCAGGCACCAAAAATTAATGTAGGCTCTACAGATGTAACTTGGCCTTGGCCAAGTAATTGCCAAACACTTAAATTTCTGTCCCAACTAATATCAGTAGCAAAATCAAAAAGAAACTGAAAGGGAATATGTGTAGCCGCTCTATCGGTAAAATAAAGGCTACGATAAACTGAATTTATTGCCATTTGAAGCTCAGATTCGGTACTCCAAAATGTGGCGTCAGATGGCTGGTCAAGAGGATATTTTACTAGATAATCTTCGCAAGAATACAATAGGGTTGAACTTAAAACAACCATTATTATCGATAGAATTTTTATTAACTTTTTCATGATTTTATCATTAAATGGTTATCTCCAATCCAAAAACAAAAACTTTAACCTGGGGATAAAAAGTACCCTCCCCAATTGGTGCTTCAGGGTCAAAGCTGTCATAAAAATTATGGAAGGTCAATAGGTTCTGGCCATTGCCAAAAACCCTGCATTTTGAAATACTTAACTTATTGGTAAGGACAGAAGGTATGGTATACCCAACTTGTAAGGTCTTCAACCTAAAGTAAGAAGCACTCCTTACCCACTGAGATGAAACTTGTTCATTGTTTGGAAAGTTAAAAGTTAGTCGGGGATAGGCCGCTGTAGGGTTTTCGGGTGTCCAATAATCTTTGTGCCATTCCTGAGCCGTTCCACCTAGATAAAAGGCCATGGTTGCAAAGTTATCCAAGTAGCCATCAACCTTCCCTACCCCTTGTCCTAACAAGCTAAAATCAAACCCTTTGTAGTCCAAAGAAATATTGAAGCCATAAGTATATTTGGGAATAGTGTTTCCAAAAATTGTTCGGTCTGCGGCATTAATAACACCATCATTGTTTATGTCTTCATATTTAATGTCACCTGGACTTACTTGTCCAAATTGAGTAGCATGTTGGTTAATTTCTTCCTGATTTTGAAAATAACCTAAGGACTTTAGCCCATACAAAGACCTGAACGGTTGCCCTTCTTGATTGATTTCTCTAGCATAAATATGAGGTCCACTGCCCATCAAATCCACCACTTGGTTGTTTACGTCGGATAGGTTGGCCGAAATGCTTAAATTCAGTTCACCAAATTTTTTTCTGTATCCTGCACTTAAATCCCAGCCTTTGTTCCTTACTTTACCTGCATTTTGGTAAGGCTCAATTAAGCCGGCAATACGTGGAACAGGTATTTGAAGCAGTATATCATCCGTATTTCTCACATAATAATCCCCTGTAAATTCAAAGTCTCCGATACTGGCATCAAAGCCAACATTTATCATCCGTGTAGTTTCCCAAGTAATGTTCCGGTTACCGGAGTAGAGCAGTGCCGCTCCCAAAGCGGGGATATTGTCTCCAAAGACATAATTTTGTCCCATCGTAACGGTCGAAGCAAAGGGATAAGTACCGATTTGTTGATTGCCTAGTGAACCCCAGGATCCTCGGATTTTTAATTCATTAATCCATGAATTAGTGGATAGAAATTCTTCTTCTGACAATCTCCAACCAAAGCTAAAAGAGGGGAAATACCCATATTTGTTTGTTCCTAAAAATCTGGATGAACCGTCGGCTCTAAGATTGGCTTCAAATAAATACCTGTCATTGTAATTGTAATTTGCTCTTCCAAAATAAGAAAGTAAAGACCACTCTAGCGCAGATCCAGTCGCTTGCTGGTTTGCTATTGATCCGGCATTTAAAACATCATAGTTTTCTAAAGGAAACTGATCTCTAAATCCACCAAGCCAATCGTTCCTGTAATCAATTGCTTCCGTTCCAGCTAAAACTTCTAAAAAATGGTTGCCAAAATCTTTGTTATAATTGATTAAAGCCCGGTAATTATTATTAATAGACCGCGAGAATTGTTCGTTCAATGACGCTTTATAAGGGCTTGGATTAATTATAGTACCGTCGGGAAAAAATAAATCTACCTGTTTACGGAAATTTTTTACTTGTCGATAATTGACATTGGGAGCAGCCTGCAGGTTTATATTAAGGTTTTCAATCGGCTGCCAATCCAATTTTAAATTGGCCATTAACTCATGACGTTTGTCTAAATTGTAGCCTCCTTCTTCCATTGATGCCCAGCCATTTGATCCGTCCCAACCGACGCCCCAAGAACCATTTTCGTTTTTACCGGGTATATTGTGAGGATAGCGTGCAAGCCAGTGCCAATTTTGGGGTGGCTCATTTCTATCCTCATTTCTTGCTAAGATATCAATTCCAATTTTTAAATTGTCCCGTACTTTGATGTCTGTATTTAACCGAATATTAATCCTTTCAAACTTTGAATCCATCAAACCATTTTGATTCATATAAGAAACAGATCCTAACACATTAATTTTCTCACCCCCACCGTTAATTCCTACATAATGGTTTTGCTGAAGTGCTTTATCATTGAGCATTACATCGTGCCAATTTGTTTCCGGATAGGCATCGGAAGGGGCGTTTTGTCTATAAGCGTCAATGAATTCTTGTTGGAAAGCAGGATTCCTCCCTACATTTTCAAATGCTTGGTTAATCATAACCATATGGTCATAGCCACTAACTTTTTCCATTAAAGCAGTAGGCTGTTGCCATCCTATACTGTTTCTGTAGTTTATTGAAAATTTCCCATCTTTACCCCGCTTGGTTGTTACTAAAATAACACCATTTGCCGCACGGGAACCATAGATTGCGGCAGATGCTGCATCTTTTAAAATAGAGATTGACTCTATTTCATTGACATCAATATCATTTAAGCTCATCGGAACTCCATCAATCAATACCAGTGGGTTTGAATCTCCTAAAGTGCCAATCCCTCGAATCCGAATTGTACCTCCATCTGCACCCGGTTTACCGGATCTTTGGGTTACTGTGACTCCTGGTGCCAACCCCTGTAAGGCAGTTGACGCTTGACCAACAGGCCTGGAAATTATATCATCAGAGGCAATGGCATCCACAGCACCAGTTAAATTTACCTTCTTTTGTGTACCATACCCAACTACCACCACTTCTTCCAGTGAAGTATCATCAAGTACCATTTTTACATCGATTTGTGATTGGTTGGTAACAGTGATTCTATTTGTCTTGTATCCTATGAAAGAAACCACC
>NZ_CAXBOC010000017.1:0-23201 GCF_963976465.1 uncultured Cyclobacterium sp.
CTGCCGAATGGTCTGCCCATCCCATTGTTCTATCCATTCCGCCGGTCTATCCGCAGTCAGCACCAATAGGGGGATTTGCTGGTAATAAGCCTCTGCAATGGCCGGTCCGTAATTCAATGCGGCTGAGCCACTGGTACAGATTAAGACTACGGGCTTGTTTCTCTGTTGGGCCATGCCCATCGCAATGAATGCGGCAGAACGTTCATCGGGAATAATTCTGCAATGGATATCTGGATGTCTAATAAAAGCCAAGGAAACTGGAGCACAGCGTGAACCCGGAGATAGGATCGCTTCAGTAACACCCTTATTGGCGCAGATAGAAGCTAGGTAGGTAAGGTGCGGAAGTATCAAATTATTTTATGGTTTGTATAAACTGGCCTATTATATTACATTTCATTTCTGTCTCTTCCCATTCTTTTTCCGGTACTGAGTCTTCGGTTATTCCCGCTCCGGCATATAGCCATGTTTTTTTATTGGCCAATTTGGCGCATCTGAGATTGACATACAAAGTAGTTTCTTCATCCATATTTACAGGCCCGATAAATCCGGAGAAATAAGCACGATCAAATGATTCTTCCGATTCTAAAAACTCAAGTGCCTGGTTTTTAGGCATGCCGCAGATGGCTGAGGTTGGATGCAATAAGTCAAGCATCACACTTCCAAGTTGGGGAAAATTTGTCGCTTTCATATCTACCAAAAATTCAGATTTGAGGTGCAGTAGCCCTCCCGCTACGGTGGTTTTCGGGCCAATTTCTTTGTATTCCCTTAATCGAATCTTTTTAAAGCAGTCTACAATGTACCGACTGACCAAAGCCTGTTCTTCTATCTCTTTTTGGGTCCAGGTTGCATTCTTTAACGGGTTTTCCCCTTTTGCTTTCTGCGTACCGGCCAAAGCCATAGTGAAGAATTCATCCCCCTTGGTTCTAATCAAAGTTTCAGGACTGGCACCGATATACAGCCCCGTTTTTTCACTATAAAAACAATTGATAAAGGCATTGGGATAAGCTTCGCAAAGGGAAAGAAAAACCGAAGCTAGGTCGAAATTGGCAGGCAGATCAATGCATTTGATCTTGGCCGGAACTACCTTATATAGATTCCCTGACTTAATGGCAGCAATTGCTTTTTCAACCGTACCTAAAAATGCCTTTTTGGAGGTGGAGGAGGTATTGGCCTTGCTTGGCGTATTGCTGATAAATTTTCTTATTTCAGAGGCGAGTATTCTAGTATCGGTATGTTCAAATTCTGAAATAATATTACGTTGTTCTTCATTTCGATTTTTATCATCCAGATGGATGGCATTATAACTTCCTGCCTTGATATAAATAGGTGCGTGAACCGCTGAGGTTTGGAAGGGATGAACCATAAAACCCGGAGGAAGATCATCCAAGTCTTTTAGGTTTTCTTCGACCCCTTTTTGGTCATCATCTATAATGATTTCAATTTTAGATGTAGTAGGTTTTCTCCAAACTGCTATGGCAGCATTTTTTCTTAAAGCATTAATAAAAAGGGAAGAAATAAGATGTTCCTTTGATGTGCTTATTTTAGTATTGGTGACTTCCATAAAATTTACTTCTGTAATATAGCCATGGTGATTCGGCTAATGCAGGAGAGCTTCCCTTGGTTATCAATAATTTTAATTTCCCAAACCTGGGTTTTTCTCCCAATGTGCAGAGGAGTAGCTCTCCCAAGTACCTTTCCCTCCTTCACCGCTCTAAGGTGATTGGCATTTATTTCCAGTCCTACCGCATAATGGGTGTCTAAGTTTAGGGTAAGTATTGCAGCAATTGAACCTAAGGTTTCTGCCAGCACCACATTTGCCCCACCATGTAACAAACCCATGGGTTGTTTGGTTTTATTGTTTACAGGCATTTCTGCTTCGAGGAAATCGTCACCAATTGCTGTGAAATTAATTTCCAGAAAGCCGGGCATATTGTCCTTTCCCATTTGATTTATAAAATCAAGGTCGGGTTTTTTACTAAATACCATGTTATGTGGGATAAAATTTTTTTCTTTGAACCTTGAACCAAAATTAAGGAATCTTGAGCACTAAAAAAATATATGTAGTAAGGCATGGACAAACAGATTACAACCTGAAAGGTGTTGTACAAGGAAGTGGTATCGATGCCCCGATCAATGCCACCGGTAAAAAACAAGCTGCTGCATTTTATGAGAATTTTAAAAATGTTCCTTTTGACCATATTTATCATTCAGGACTCATACGAACAAAGCAATCTATTGCTCACTTTTTAAAGTCGGAAATTTACCAGGAACAGCTGGTGGATTTGAATGAGATATCTTGGGGAAATTATGAAGGCTTGCCTATGGATCAGGAGGAAAACCAATATTATGTAAATATGCTCCAAAGGTGGTCTACAGGAGAGCTGGATTTTAAAATTGAAGGAGGGGAATCGCCAAAACAAGTGGCCATTAGATTAAAACGTGCTTTTGATCATATCCTTAAAACCGGAGGAGAGAATATTCTTGTGTGCATGCATGGTAGGGCCATTAGGATATTAATGACCGTAGTGCTGGGTTATGATCTAAGGTATATGGACGTGTTCAGACATGAAAATCTCTGTTGCTACTTATTGGAAGAAAAGGAAGATGGAAAGGTCTATTTGGACAGCTACCACCCTTCACCATTAACGATGAAACAATTATAAGTTAAGCTTTATTAGCAGGTTATTGACCATCTCTTGGTTTTCTTTGGTTTCACTAAGGAGGGATTTGAAGTTCTTTTTACTCGCCTCCATGTCAATGATCCTAAAAGCGATTTGTTCTAAAGGTAGCTCTTTGTTGTCAGAAACTTTTACAATGGACTGCCCCATATCACAGACTGTCCAATCAGCAAATGGAACCGTTACAATTAATGCTGTCTCAGAGTTGCCGGTGTATAGTTTGGTATCAAAAATGCTGGAAATATTCAATTCCATGAGACCTAAACTGGCTTCATGGTGTGCTAGCTCAGTCTTATCAAAAATAATCAAGAAGGTTTTGTCCGATCTCTCTTTTCCAAAAGAAAGAACCCCGATCATAAATGCCAGAAAAAACAAAAATACCTTTTTCATAGAATCGTAATATATGTAATATAGATATACGAATCAATAGTGAAAATGGATTAAGGCAAAAAAAAATCCGGAAATTTTATTTCCGGATTTACATGTTTTTATTTTTTGCTTCTTTTTCTTTTTGGTTTTGGCTCTTCGACGATCTCGTCTTCAACCCCGGCAAGAATTCTTCCACAGTGTTCACAAACAATTATTTTTTTCCTTTCCCTAATCTCAGCTTGTCTTTGAGGAGGAACAATATTGAAACAACCACCGCAAGCACCACGCTTCACCAATACTACGGCCAAACCGTTCTTTGCATTGACTCTAATTTTGTCGTAAGATTTGATCAATCGGTCTTCTACCTTTTTAGCAGCTTTCTCCCGGTCGTTCCTAAGCTTTTTCTCTTCGTTTTCGCTTTCAGAGACAATGGTATCCAGCTCCCCTTTCTTTTGATCAAGGTCTTTTTGCCTGTCTTTTAAGATTTCGTTAAGATCTGCAATATCTTTTTCCTTGTTCTCAATTCTTACTTGAGTCTCGGTTATTTTCTTTTTGGATACTTGGATCTCTAGATCCTGCAATTCCAATTCTTTGGTGATTGCATCATACTCCCTGTTATTCCGAACATTCATTTGCTGATCTTGGTATTTTTTGATCAGTTTTTCGGAATCCTTTATTGCATCTTTATACTTTTTGATTTCATCCTCCATTGAGGATATTTCAGTATTAAATTTGCTTAAACGGGTTTCGTATCCTATTATTTCATCCTCTAAATCCTGGACTTCCTCAGGAAGAGCTCCCCTCACCTTAAAAATTGCATCAAGACGGGAATCGATATTTTGTAAGTTGAGAATTGCTTCTAATTTCTGTGCGACTGGACTTTCCATGTACTATAGGTAACTTATAGGATTTGTAATTACATTTGTCAAATAGGTTGCAATATTACTAAATTTTCGTGACAATATATCTTTTAAAAGTTCTTTTGTATAAATTTCGCTTTCATAATGTCCTATGTCTGTCAATAAGATACTGTTTTCTGCATCAAAGAACTCATGGTACTTTATATCTGAGGTGATAAAAACATCGGCTCCGGACCTTTTGGCCTGATTTAAAAGAAACACCCCAGCACCTCCACAAACCGCTATTTTCTCTACTTTTTTGTTTGATATGGCAGTGTGTTTTAGCACCTTTAGGTTCATTGAGGACTTGAGATGAAGCAAAAATTCTTTACCTTCCATGGGGTTGGGTAATCTTCCAATCATACCTGAGCCTACATCCTGATTTTTATTTTCCAAGACCTGAAGATAATAAGCAACTTCCTCATAAGGATGCGCCATTTTTAAGGTGTGGATGATTTTATTTTCCAGATGGCTTGGAAAAATTAATTCTACACGTGTTTCTTCCACAGAAGACAATTTTCCTTTTTCGCCAATGGTTGGGTCTGCCGCTTCTTTGGGAAGAAAACTTCCTGTGCCCTCTGATTTAAAACTACAATTGGAGTAATTCCCAATATTCCCGGCACCTGCCGCAAATAATTCATTTAAAACGGCATCTTCCTCACCTTTAGGTATAAAAGTGGTCAACTTGGTGACAAGGCCTTTTTTAGGGGCAAGAATTTGAGGGTTTAACAAACCTATTTTTTCAGCTATCTTGCGGTTGACCCCTTGGCTTACAGCATCTAGATTCGTATGGATTGCATAGATGGCGATGTCGTTTTTGATGGCGGCTATTACCGTTCGCTCAACATAGTTTTTACCTGTCAATTGCTTCAATCCACCGAAAACAATAGGGTGGTGGGCAACGATAAGGTTGCATTTTTTTTCAATGGCTTCCTGCACCACCTTTTCCGTCACATCAAGTGAACAAATTATGCCTTTTACTTCTTCCTGAGCATCACCAACAATTAATCCCGCATTGTCATAACTTTCCTGATAGGCTGTCGGTGCTAGGTTTTCCAGATAAGTTATGATATCCTTAATCAAATAAACCATATATTTGCTTTCGTTTTATTCTCAAAACTACAAAAAAAACACCAATGCGTTTTGTTGATTTTTTAATGTTTCCTTTTGCTCTAATCTATGATGGGGTCACTGCATTGAGAAACAGGATGTTTGACGTCGGTCTAAAAAAAAGTCAACCTTTCGAGGTACCAACAATTGTAGTAGGAAATTTAACAGTAGGGGGGACAGGCAAAACGCCTTTTGTTGAATTTTTGCTCAACAGGCTTGCAGGTAAATTTCATTTGAGCGTTTTGAGTAGAGGCTATGGAAGGAAAACTAATGGCTACAAATTGGCCACAAAAGATTGTTCTCCGGCAGAAATTGGTGATGAACCCTTTCAGATTTATTCAAAATATAAAAACAAGGTTTGCGTTGCTGTAGGGGAAGAGAGAATCCTGGCCATCCCGATGATTCTTGCAGAAAACCCAGAAGTGGAGGCCATTGTACTTGATGATGCTTTTCAGCACAGGTACCTTTTGGCAGACCTCAATATAATGTTGACCACTTATCAAAAGCCCTTTTTCTCAGACTATCTTTTACCGATGGGAAGATTGAGAGAAGGGAGAGTAAATGTTAATAGGGCGGATATTATAGTGGTTACTAAATGTCCACAAAATTTATCAGATCGAGAGAAGAACGATTACAAAGCAAAAACCTCGGCCTACCTGAATTCAGCAAAGCCGATTTACTTTGCAGGGCTTAAATATGGCGAACCTTATACTTTGATCAAAGAAGATGTGACGCTGAGAGACAATATTATTTTGGTGACAGGTATAGTAGATCCAGAACCTATTCGTTTAGCTTTAGAGGGCAAAGGAAAAAAAGTGCTGGAAATATTGGCTTTTCCTGATCACCATGCTTATAAAAGGCAGGATATGGAAAAGATCAAGGAAATTTATAAAAATCATTCTGCGAAAAGCGTATCCATTTTGACTACAGAAAAAGATGCAGTAAAATTGAAGGACAATAAATTGTTAGAAATGATAAAGGGTATTCCGGTTTTTGTCCTACCAGTGGAAATAGAAATGACTTTAAATGAAGAAGAACAACTTTTGAACAAGGTTGAAAGCTTGATTATAAATAAAAATGCTGAAAGTGAAATTTAACCTGAGACTCTTTTTCGCACTTTTAGGCGTATCTTTTTTGGTATCGGCTCCGATATTGGCTCAGCAACAAAGGCCCAATGCTCCGCTAACGGAAGAAGAAAAGAATGAGAAGAGTGAAAACGCCATGAAGTCAGGTTTACTTGACGATTCCACTAAAATGGTATATGGGCCTAAAACTTCTCTTTATTATTATGAGAAATTTGTCAAGAATAATAAATTTAAAAAATTAGAGCTGGATACCTCGCTTACGGGGTTTCACAATTATGAGCCGGTGGCCAATACCTGGTACAAATACCAAGACCTTGGCAATTTGGGAACTGCCGCCAGACCGGTTTTTTATGAGGTACCCATTCAGGTTGGCAGGACCTCAGGCTTTCATGCTTATGACTTGTACCACAATTCACCTGATAGTATAAAATATTACGATACCAAATCTCCCTATACCAAGATCGAAGCATTTTTTGGGGGAGGGAATCGCAATAAGTTGGATGTCGGTTTTACCAGAAATATCAAACCCAATTGGAATGTGGGAATTGCTTATCATACCATTAGGGCTACCAAAACCCTAAATCCTACCACAAGAGATGACCACAATGTGGTCAATGATTCCTACGAAATCCATACCAATTACAAATCTGAAAGTGGGAAGTACTTTTTGCTGGCCAATATCACCAGGATGAAGCATAACGTCGACGAACAAGGGGGGATTATCCCTCCGGAAGTTGATACCACCTCCCTTTATTTTACCTATGAAGATGCAAAGGTTTGGCTGAGTAACTCCAAAGCGGTTGATTTAAGACAAAACTACCACCTCTACCATGAATATGAGATATTAAAAGGTTGGCAGGCGTACCACGTTTTTGATAAGGCAAAGCAGGCAGTCACCTTTGTTGCTGATTTATCAACTTCCGATGCTAATTTTTTTAATGAAAATCGATTCAATTCTGAGAATGAAGACCATCCCTATAGCATAGAAGAAACAACCAACAATCACAGCCACTTTTCTGAATGGAAAAATGAAGTTGGATTTAAAGGTGACTTTGGCCCTGTTTATTACAATGCATTCTTAAAATTTAGGACCGGTAGAATGGCGAGTCGCTTTTTTACCTCCAATAATTCCTTTAATGAATTGTCTCTTGGGGGTGCCTTGAGGGGTGAAATTAATGAAAATTGGATTTTTGAAGCTGAAGGAGAATACCTTATCCCTGATGGATACAGAATCAAAGGATTGTTTAAATCTCCTTATCTGGATGTCAGTTATACCAAGGCTCTTTACAAACCTAATATGATGCAACAGCAGTACAGTGGCAATCATTATAGATGGGACAATGATTTTTCAAGTACCGGAGTGGATCAAATTAAAGGCACACTAAAAGGAGATTTTAAGAATTATAGAATCAGGCCGAATATAACCATCAATAGAATTAACAATTATATTTTTTATAACCAGGAAATGGTACCCGAACAAATTTCCTCAGAAGCTTTTATGGTGATTCCCGGATTAGAGTCTCATTTGGTTTTTGCTGGGAAATTTCACTGGCAATCGGAAGCTTATTATACCTTAATTACCGGGGAAGCCGCAGATAAATTTCGTATACCGGATTTGTTTGTCAATACCAGAATATTCTTTGACGGGCCTTTATTTGATGATCATGTATATGTTCAACTGGGAATTGAAGGCCGATATAGAAGTGACAATTATGCACCCGCTTATATGCCGGCAACCCAGCAATTTTACCTACAGGATAGTTTCAATGTATATGCTTATCCGGTGGTCGATGCTTTTCTAAATTTCAGGATTAATAGAACGAGGGTTTTGTTTAGGTACAATCATTTGAATGCCGGGCAAATGTCAAATGACGGCTATTTTGTCACCCCTGATTTTACCGGATTGAAGGGGACTCTGGACCTTGGTATTAGTTGGTATTTCTTTGATTAATTTGTAAACATGGACTGGCAAGAATCGACAAAAAATAAAATGTTAAGGCTGGAATTGCCCACCGACCCAAGATGGGTAGACATTGCTAGCATTAGTTTGGAAGCCATTTTAGTGGATCATGCTTATTGTGAACAAAAAGCTGCTTCTTCTTGTATATCCCTGATCATTAAATTCCCAGAATTTGATGAAATGGTGGATGTGCTTACCCCTGTGGTAGCCGAAGAATGGCAACATTTTGAATCTGTAATGCAGCAAATAAGAAAGCGTGGATACAAATTTGGTTTCCCAAGGAAGGATCATTATGTGGTTCAGCTTCAGTCTTTTGTCCGTAAGGGAGGGAGCCGAAAAGATCAGGTGTCTGAGTTGTTATTGATGAATGCACTCATTGAAGCCCGGTCTTGTGAGCGTTTCAAACTGTTATCTAAAAACCTTGAAGATGAGGAGCTATCTGCCTTTTATCATGAGCTGATGATATCCGAAGCAGGGCATTATGTCAACTTTATCCAGTTGGCAAAAAAATACCAAGAGCCTGAAAAGGTGGAACAGCGTTGGCAGGAGTGGTTAAACCATGAAAAGAAGGTGATGAAAGACCTGGAGATCAGAGGTGACCGGATGCATTAAAGGCCGGTAATCAGGCCAATGATATTATTTACGGTATTCAATGAAGGTGGAGGTCTGATGAATTGCTATCGTAAAGTCACGGTTTGTTTGGGGAAATCCTACAGGAGATGGAAGGTTTGCCTTGTTAAAAACAATTAAAATCCTTCGATTTCTTTTTATGAAGTGTATTTATAGTTAATATTAATGTCAAAGAGGGGGATAAAATAAATTATTGCCCAAATACGGACAATCCATGAATTTGCTCGAAAATATCAGAGAGGCATTTAGATCGGTAAAATCTAATTTGCTGAGGACCATTTTAACAGGTTTGATCATTGCCATTGGTATCACCTCATTGGTGGGAATGTTAACGGCCATAGATGCCATGAAAGCCCAAATAGAGGAAAGCTTATCCGGGTTTGGTGCCAATAATTTTGATGTTAGAAGTAAAGGCTTTTCCGGTGGCAGGGCAAGATCCTCAGGGATTGCACCCAAAAATTATCCAAATATTACCTATAGGGAGGCCACCGAATTTAAGGAGAGGTACAATGAGCGAGGAGTTTCTTCGATTACTACCTTTGTTTCCGGTTCTGCTGAAGTGAAGAAAGGGTCAAAAAAGACCAACCCCAATAGTAGAATTATTGGAGGAGATGAAAATTATTTTTTAATCAAAGGGGTGGCCATAGAAAAAGGAAGGAATTTCAGCAACGTTGAATTGTCTTATGGCAATAATGTTTGTGTGATAGGAACTGAAATACAGCAAACACTTTTTGAAGATACAGAAGATCCGATCAATCAATACATCTCATTTTACGGAAGGAGATACACCATTGTGGGAATCATGGAAAAACAAGGTGGCGTTGGTGGTGACTCGGGAGCAGATAGGGCCATAATTATCCCCATTCTTAATGCAAGAAATTTAGATAGCAGAGGGAGTTTTCGCTATACCATTACCATTGCGGGGCAAGATCCCCTGAGGTTACAATATGAAATGGGACAAGCGACAGGTATCATGCGGGCCATAAGAGAAGACGGTGTGGGCATGGAAGATTCATTTGAGGTAGTCAAATCTCAGACTTTAGGCGAAAGCCTTGAAGAGATTGCCGGATACCTTAGGATTGGTGGATTTGGCATTGGCTTTATTACCTTATTAGGAGCATCTATTGGTTTAATGAATATCATGCTTGTATCTGTTACGGAAAGAACGCGAGAAATTGGCATTAGAAAAGCTATGGGTGCCACCCCGCTCCGGATTCGTCAACAATTTCTAATAGAAGCCATAGTAATTTGTGTCTTGGGAGGAATTCTAGGTGTGATAATGGGGATTGGGATAGGCAATATTGTAGGAAATACAGTGGGACCCGGTGGTTTTCTTGTTCCATGGGTTTGGATTATTTTTTCCTTTGTTGTTTGTATTGTGGTAGGTTTGGTCTCCGGGCTTATACCTGCTTACAAGGCCAGCAAGCTTGACCCTATAGAATCACTCAGGTACGAATAAAAGATTAAAGAATGAAAAGCAATACGTTTGATGCCATCGTTATTGGCTCAGGAATTAGTGGTGGTTGGGCAGCTAAAGAATTATGTGAAAAAGGGCTTAAAACCCTGGTGCTGGAAAGAGGAAGAAACGTAAAACACAAGGAAGATTACCCAACCATGCATACCCCTCCCTGGGAATTTCCTTTGCGGGGTCAATTGTCACTCAAGCTTAAACAAGACAACCCTATTGTTTCCAGATGTTATGCCTTTAAAGACGATGCAGATCATTTCTTTGTAAAGGATAAAGAACACCCCTACATTCAGGACAAACCTTTTGACTGGATTCGTGGATACCAAGTTGGGGGTAAATCTTTACTTTGGGCCAGGCAGGTTCAAAGATGGAGTAAATACGATTTTGAGGGCCCCGGAAGAGATGGGTTTGCTGTTGACTGGCCCATACGGTATGAAGACATAGCACCTTGGTACAGTTATGTGGAGCATTTTATCGGTGTGAGTGGCAATAAGGATGGGTTGGATACATTGCCTGATGGGGAGTTTTTGCCTCCTTGGGAAATGAATAAGGTGGAAAAAATAATCCAGAAAAAAGTAAATGCAAACTATTCAGATAGGAAATTTATCATAGGCAGGTGTGCTCATCTCACCAAGCCGGCAGCGCATCACCAAGCTCAAGGTAGAGGTCAGTGCATGGCAAGAAGCTTGTGCCAAAGGGGCTGTCCTTTTGGTGCGTATTTTAGTTCAAATTCCTCCACTCTGCCTGCTGCGGAAGCTACCGGAAACCTTACCATCAAACCTCATGCAGTGGTTCATTCAATCATTTATGATGATGCCAAAAGCAAAGTGACAGGGGTAAGGGTAATAAATGCTGAAACAATGGAAACCACCGAGTATTATGCCAAGGTCGTTTTTGTAAACGCTTCAGCATTAAACTCCAACCTTATTTTACTTAATTCAAAATCCAAAAGGTTTCCCAATGGATTGGGAAATGACAATGGGCTCCTTGGGACACATATAGCCTTTCACAATTACCGGGGAACTCTTTCAGCAAAGATGGATGGATTTATGGATGACTATTATTATGGCCGCAGACCCACAGCCATCATGATGCCCAACTTTAGAAATGTAAAGAAACAAGAAATGGATTTTTTGAGGGGATATATGACCTTTTATTCCGCAGGGAGAGGAGGTTGGGGTAATGCAAGAAATGAAGCCTTCGGTCCCGGATTTAAAGAAGCCAACTCAGAAGCAGGGCCTTGGAGAGTTTTCATGATGATGCAAGGGGAAACTATTCCTAAGCCTGAAAACAGGGTTTACCTGGATGATGAGTTGAAAGATAAATGGGGCATGCCTCAACTAAGAGTGGATGTTGGGTATGACGAAAATGATGATTTGTCTGTTAAAGATTTTTTGAATCAGGGGGCAGAAATGCTTGAAAAAGCCGGCTGTAAAGACATCCAACAAAATGATAGCGACCAGGCTCCGGGACTGGATATTCATGAAATGGGAGGTGTTAGAATGGGTAAAGATCCAGAGACTTCCTTGCTAGGAAAATACCATCAAATGCATGCCTGTCCAAATGTTTATGTCACGGATGGGGCCTCCATGACTTCTACAGGAACCCAAAACCCAAGCCTAACTTATATGGCTTTTACAGCCAGGGCCGTGGATCATGCAGTCAAAGCGTTAAAAAGTAAGGATATCTGAATTTTATCCGGCTGTTCAAAAGAGTAAAAAAACCTATTGACAGATTTTGGATACTTAATGATATGTAAAAAATTAAATTTATTTAATTAACTTACAGTTTAATTTTCTATTTAACCAGCCTGATAAATAAAAAAATATGAAAAGAATACTGTTACTTAGCTTTTACCTGGCCGTGGGTGCCGGCTTTATGGCTTGTAATCCGGAAGAAGAAAAGGAGGAAACAAAGCCTAATATTATTTTTATTATGAGTGATGACCATGCCTATCAAGCCATCAGTGCTTATGGTCATGGATTAAATGAAACGCCAAATATTGATAGAATAGCCAATGAAGGAGCCATCTTCCATAGGGCTACAGTTACCAATTCTATATGTGCCCCCAGTAGGGCCGTAATGTTGACAGGGAAGCATAGCTTTATCAATGGGAAAGTGGATAATATCCAGCCCTTTGATTGGGATCAGGATAATTTTCCTAAGTTGCTTCAAGCTAATGGTTACCAAACAGCCATGATTGGTAAGATACATATGGATGGGCTGCCACAAGGTTTTGATTTTTCTATGGTACTTCCCGGCCAAGGGCATTATTACAATCCCGATTTTCTAATCAATGGAGAGAAAAAGCGCATTGAAGGCTATTGTACAGATATCATCACAGATGCTGCTTTAAACTGGTTAAAGAATGATAGGAAAGAGGATGAGCCATTTCTATTGCTTTACCATCAAAAAGCCCCTCATAGAAACTGGAAGCCTGCACAGGAGTATTTGACTTTATATGATGACAAAACCTTCGATCCTCCTGCAAATTTCTTTGATGATTATGAAGGTAGAGGAACGGCAGCCAAGACACAGGAAATGGAAATTGATGGCCATGCGCGATGGGGCCATGATTTTAAGTTTCAATTAGACCCCACCAATGGAGATACTACCTGGTTGGTAAATCAATTAAAGCGATTGAATCCCGAACAGTTAGAAGACTGGCTTGAGGCTTATGAGCCTAAAAATAAAGCCATGCAGGAGGCAAACCTAAGTGGCAAAGAATTGGCTTTGTGGAAATTTAACCGCTACATCAAGGATTACCTGAGGACAATTAAGTCTGTTGACGATGGAGTCGGTGAATTGTTGGACTATCTAAAGGAAACAGGATTGGATGAGAATACCATTGTGGTTTATACTTCTGATCAAGGATTCTACTTGGGAGAGCATGGCTGGTTTGACAAAAGGTTTATGTACGAGGAATCTTTTAGAACACCTTTGTTAATGAAATATCCTAAAGAAATAAAAGCAGGAAGTAGTTTTGATCAATTGGTGCAAAATCTTGATTTTGCACCCACCTTTTTAGATTATGCAGGGGTGGACATTCCTGAAGAAATTCAAGGAGAGTCATTTAGAGATGTGGTGTCAGGTAAAACTGAGGAGTTTAGGGATGCTGTTTATTATACTTATTATGAATACCCTGCTGAACATCAGGTTAAAAGGCATTATGGAGTGTCTACAAAACGTTATAAACTTATTCATTTTTACTATGATATTGATGAATGGGAATTGTATGATTTGGAAAAAGATCCTATGGAAATGCAGAGTGTGTATGATGACCCTTCATATGCTGAAGTTCAAAAAATGATGCATGAAAAATTAGAAGAGGTTAGAAAGAAATATGGGGATAGTGATGAATTAAACAAGCATTATTTGGACGCTTATTTGGAACATCGAGCCAAAAGAAACAGGTAATTTAAAGGTTAAATTCCGCAAGAAAGAAAGCCAATCCGGTAAGGGGCGGTTTGAGAAGGTATGGAACATTTGTTTCATACCTTTTTTAGTACCAAAAGGATGGAGTTTATCCTCGGCTTTGGTAAAGCTTAGGACAATTTTTGGGCACCTTGTGGTGAATTGAAAATAAATCTGCCCTTTTTCGATTAATAAGGTTCGGAATTATAGCCCCGAACGAACGGACCAATTTACTTTTTCATTTTTGAGGCATTAATTATTAATGCCATAGTCAAATGAAAAAGTTTAAGATTATTCTTGTCAGCATTTTTACATCCGTTCTTTTCCTGTCAGATTTGCTTATTTCTCAGGCCAATTGGGAGACGGAAAATAATAGCACTGTCTCAATGGTTTTTAAGGTCAAGGACCATACAACTTTTTATTTCAATAAGATCGGTTTTCCAAAACTCCTTTACTAGGCGATTGGCTTTGCTGCTAGCATCAACGATTTTTTTATCCATCTGGGAAAATGCTTTAATGAGCCATTAAATGAAGTTTTTAGTACCAAATTATTTTGGTGGAGCATTGAAAAACATTTTTTATTATAAAAATTTATTATGCATATTTAGCTTTGGAAAAAATATTGTTTGTAAAATAATCTTTTAGTAAAGCTGATTAGCTATGGGTGAAATTCCTGAAAGTAAAATCATAGAAGACAAATCTATTGTGGTGTTGCCATTTGTGAACATGAGCAACGATCAAGAAAATGAGTATTTTAGTGATGGTATTACAGAAGAAATAATCAATGCATTAACAAAGGTAGAAGGACTCAAAGTGATTGCCAGAACCTCTTCTTTTGCATTTAAGGGAAAGAATCTGGATGTAAGGGAAATTGGCCAACAACTTGGCGTAGCCAATATTCTAGAAGGAAGTGTCAGGAAGGTTTCAGATCGCGTTCGTATTACCGCACAGTTGATTAATGCCAAAAATGGAGTGCATTATTGGTCCAAGAATTTTGACCGGCAAATGCAGGATATTTTTGCTTTGCAGGATGAAATCAGCCTGCTAATTGCGGACCAAATACGAGAGAATTTTGGGCATTTGGTGATCAAGGATCATTTGATTCAAGCTTCAACACGTAGTGTTTCTGCCTATGAACACTATTTAAAAGGGCGTTATCACCAACTTCAATGGACTCCCGACTCTTTTATACAAGCCATCGAGCAATACGATGCAGCCATTGCAAAAGACCCTGAATTTGCCAAGGCTTATTATGGGAATTTACAATGTTATGGTTTATTGGCCATTTGGGGCTTTATGCCTGTCGAAGAAGCAATGGGCAAAGCCATAGACAATTTTATTATTGCCAAGGAATTGGATACTGAACTCCCCGAATACCCCATGTCATTTGTAGGACGAACCTTGTGGAAGGAATGGGATTATAAGGGGGGGTATGAGTACATTAATCAAACCCTGGCTATGAATCCCAAACATACGGATGCATTAGAGGCCATGGCAGAACTGCTTATTGCCTTGGGCTATTTTGATCAAGCCGAATTATTTGTGAAAAAAGCCTTAGAAGTGGATCCATTGTCTCCAAATCATCACTTTACCATGGCCAATGTTTTTTATTTAAAGCAAGCTTATGATATTGCTTTGCATTATATTGAAAAAGCCTTGCGGATCAACCCTCAATTTGACCTTGCCTTAAGGTTAAAGGTGAATGTGCTTGTTCTACTGGGCAAAGAGGAAGAGGTTAAAGAATTGGCTGAAAATTTTGAGGAAAAAGAATTGATCAACCTGCTTTTTGCAATTGTCAATAAGAAAATAGCACAGATTCCTAAAGAATTTTTGGATCAATGGGAAAGCTTGGAAAATGAGGAAGGGGAAATAACGCCCTATAAATTATTTATTCTAGCCAATGGTAATTGCCCGGAAGCAGCCTTTAAGCTGTTAAAAAGCGGAATTGAGTTGCGTAGAGCGCAATTAATGAATTATAGATACGAACCCTTTTTGCAAAGCTTGAAAGAAATTGAAGGATTTGAGAACTTGCATCAGGCCAACTTTAGCTTGACTGGAAATGAAGAGTGGTTTGCCAAGGAGAAGCCATCCCAAATACTGGATGAAAAAGAAGCGGATTTGTTGAAGGAAAAGTTAATTAGGTATTTTGAAAAGGAAAAACCTTTCTTAGACCCCCAACTAAACTTAAACGCTCTTGGGAGTAAACTGGAACTTCATCCCAACAAATTGTCCTATTTAATTAATGATAAACTTCAAGCCAATTTCAATGAATATGTGAACAATTACCGATTAAATTATTTCAAAAAGATTGCGATTAATCCACGTTTTAATCACCTAACGCTGCTTGCACTGGCATATGATAGTGGTTTTAACTCCAAGACAGTTTTTAATTCTTTCTTCAAAACAAAAGAAGGAGTCACCCCAAGTGCTTGGTTGAAAAAGGCCAAAGCGGAATAATAAAAAGTTGGGAAGCAATAGGTATCACATTATAATTCAGAACGCAACAGTAGATGTAATGGCTCACATTTGTTCAGAAATATTTATCTAACTATTGTATTATGAGAACAAATCCATTACCAGGTCCGGATAAAAATGAATCCTTTCCTTTATTGAATCACAACAAACTGTGTTTCTTAAAGAATATCATCACCAACCCTAATATAGAGGTAGGGGATTATACCTATTATGATGATTTAGAGGATGTTTACAATTTTGAAAAAAATGTCAAGTATCATTTTGATTTTATAGGAGACAAATTAATAATCGGTAAATTTTGTATGATCGCCTCCGGTGTTTCATTTATCATGAATGGGGGGAATCACCTCAGTACTTCTATTTCAGCCTATCCCTTTGCTATTTTTGGTCATGGCTGGGAAAAAGCCATGAAAGGAAAAAGCTACCCATACAAAGGAGATACCATTGTTGGCAATGACGTTTGGTTAGGTCATAACGTAAAGGTTATGCCTGGGGTAAAAATCGGTGATGGAGCCATTATTGCTAGTCATTCGGTTGTAACGGCTGACGTTTCCCCCTATGCTATTGTTGGTGGAAATCCTGCTAAATTAATTCGAAAAAGATTTTCTGACAGCAGTATAAGCAGCTTACTTGATATAAAATGGTGGAATTGGCCCATTCAAAAAATCACGGATCATGCGCACCTTTTAACAGGTGGCAATATAGAAGCATTTCTAAAACAGGTTTAATTTAACGCTATACATGCATTCGGCTAGAGGAGCACTATGCGCTTACTTGCATCAGGTTGATCAAGTAGCTAAATCCAAATTGCTATACAGTTAAATAAAAAAATATAGGCAATAGATTTGCTCTTTAAGCTTCGGGTAAAAACCTGAAGCTTTTTTTGTGCGGTATAGTAGTCCTTTCAATAAAACCGGATTATGCAATCGTATTGGTGATGGCTGTCCTGACCTTTCTCAGGGAATGTTGCAATCGCAAGAAAATTAGGCTGTTTGGAGGTTTTAGGATAGCACCGCTATGTGAAATTGAAAACAGCAACGAAGTGGTTGATTTTGAATCGATTCCAATACGGAATAGAATGTCTATTGCATTTTTCTGGTAAAACAGCCGCAGTAAAGAAGATTCCCCCTTAATCGAAGTATTTTTTTTTCTTACCAAAGAGGTTCACAATTATAAACTGGAACGATCTCTAGCCCCCTGCCTGCTACTTTTGAACCATAATTTTATTCACAAGTAGTTTTCGTATCAACCTTTAACTCATTTAAAATGAAATCATTTGTATTAGGAGGTCTATTCTTCCTTTCCTTACTCCCCGGATTTGCTCAAAGCAACTCCTTTACCATAAGCGGTTATCTCACAGATGAGACCAATGGGGAAGTGCTTATAGGTTCTACTGTAAGAGTAGAACAAATCAATAGCGGAACGGTATCCAATGTATATGGATTCTACTCCATCACTTTGGAAGAAGGGGTTTATGACCTGCATTTCAGCTTTGTGGGTTATAGAGAGATTCAGAAACAAGTAAAGCTGGACAAGGATCTTAGATTGGATATATCATTGATGCTGTCGGATACCGAATTGGAAACAGTGGTCATTCAAAGTGATAGGATGGACGAAAATGTATCATCCGTGGAAATGAGTACAGCGAAAATGGATATTAAAACAATTGAGAAGATGCCGGCCTTTGTAGGAGAGGTGGATGTGTTAAAAAGTATACAGCTCCTTCCGGGTGTGAGTTCCGTAGGAGAGGGCACTTCCGGTTTCAATGTTCGTGGAGGTACAGTGGGGCAAAATCTAGTTTTATTGGATGAAGCCCCTGTTTACCAGTCCTCTCATTTGTTTGGTTTTTTCTCTGTTTTTAATCCGGATGCGGTCAAGGATGTCAAACTTTATAAAGGAGGGATTCCAACCCGTTTTGGAGGAAGGTTATCCTCTGTTCTGGACATAAGAATGAAAGAGGGTAATAACCAAGACTATGATGTAGCCGGTGGAATAGGAACTGTATTTAGCAGGCTGTCCTTAGAGGGGCCAATCAAAAAAGGCAAATCCTCATTTATTCTTGCCGGACGTCGCTCTTATGCAGATGTATTGGCACGACCCTTTACAGACGCATTGGACAATGGAGCGGGCATGTACTTTTACGACCTTACTGCGAAGACCAATTTTGAACTAAATGAAAAGAACAAACTCTTTGTGTCCGGCTATTTGGGTAGAGACGTATTTAATTTTGATGAATCTCAAGGCTTTAACTGGGGAAATAAAACGGCCACTATTCGATGGAATCATCTTTATGGGAGCAAATTATTTTCCAACTTCTCAGCCTTTTATAGCGACTACAATTATGGTTTTAGCTTTGGAACCAATGAAAGCGACAAGTTTGACTGGCAGGCAGCCATTTCTACGTGGAATTTCAAGCCTGAATTTACTTGGTTTGCTAACCCTTCACACGAACTAACCTTTGGAGGAGAATTAATTGCTTATCGATTTCGACCCGCAGATGCTACGATTATAAATAATGGAGAGCTGTCCAATATTAGTTTGGATCATCGGAAAGCAGTTGAGGGAGCTTTGTATGTCAGTAGTGAACAAAAATTTGGAGATAAGGTAGTGGCGCAATATGGCCTTCGATTCAGTTATTTCAATCATTTTGGAGAAAAGACTTATACGTATGGAGATACCTTGCCGGGCATAGAACGGCCTTTGATAGGGGTTACAGAAAATGGATCCTGGAATTCAGTGGCTCAATACAATAACCTGGAACCCAGGCTTTCAGTCAAGTATTCACTGAATGAATCCAGTTCCTTGAAAGCCAGTTATAACCGAATGAGTCAATACTTGCACCAAATTTCAAATACTACTGCCTCCTTACCTATTGATATCTGGCAACCTTCCGATAACAATATATTGCCTCAAACCGGGAATCAGGGAGCTTTAGGCTTTTTCAAAAACTTTTTTGGCAACCGGTTTGAAACCAGTGCCGAAGTCTATTATAAATGGAACCAAAACCAAATGGATTACATTGATGGGGCCGAGTTATTTATTAATGAATTTATGGCTTCTCAATTACTTTCAGGTAAGGGAAGGGCGTATGGCTTAGAGTTATATGCCAAGAAAAATCAGGGCAGGTTTACCGGTTGGATCAGTTATACTTTGGGTAAAACTGAATTGAAAGTAGATGGAATAAATTATGGGGATAATGAATTGACAAGAGAGGGGAATTGGTATCCTACAAGGTATGACCAACGCCATAATTTAAAACTGGCAGGATTTTATGAACTAAACAAGCGAGTTACCTTGTCGGCAAATTTCAGCTACTTATCCGGTACGCCAACCACTTTTCCAACAGATCGAATTATTGTACAAGATAAGGTAATCCCTTATATCGATGGAAGTGATAGAAATAACTATCGGATTCCTAATTTTCATCGATTAGATATTGCATTAACCATTGACAATGTATGGAGAGGCAAGAAACAGAGGAAAGGCACGGATAACCTTGTAGTATCGGTTTATAATCTTTATGGTAGAAAAAATCCTTTCAGTATTTATTTCTCTCAAGGGACATCCTCCAGACCACAGATGGGCGAACCATTAGCTACCTCTGCCCATCAAATGTCCCTCATTGGTACTTTAATACCTTCTGTAACCTATAATTTTAAATTTTAATCCTGACAAATCTATACCTATATCATGAAAAAGTTAATCGTTTTCTTTTTGGCCTGTCTTAATTTCGCATGTGATACTGAAATCAACCCTACCCTTAATCCTGCGGCAGAAGTGATGGTGGTGGATGCTTGGTTAAATGATAAAAATGAAACTCAGAAAATTTTTCTGACCATATCGCAGCCTTATTTTGATCAATCCTCACCTGAGATGGTGGAAGGCGCAAGTGTAAGTGTCAAAGATCTTTCTTCAGGAGAAACAATTACATTTGTTGAAACAGATGCCTATTATGGCTGGGAACCGGGAGATGAAGAATTTTTGGTAGTCGGTCATCAGTATCAACTACTTCTAGAAGTGGATGGGAAGGCTTATACTGCCAATGCGGGCTTGGGTGAAGTACCTGAGGTTGATTCCGTGCAGTATACCTATAACCCGAAAGACATTAATTTCAAGGAGCCTTATTTTACAGCAGAGTTTATGGCCAGTGATATTCCCGGTCGAGGAGATGCCTATTGGATCAAGGCATGGAAAAATGAGGTTTATTTAAGCAAACCTTCGGAAATCAATATTGCCTTTGATGCTGGTTTTTCGTCTACTCAAACTATGGATGGTGTGCTTTTTAATCAGATCATTCGTAAGGATTTCGTGAATCCATGGGATGAAAATCCGGAAAAAGAAAATTCTTTATTGCCCCCATACGTGGTTGGGGACTCTTTGTATCTGGAGATTCATTCCATTGATCCTATGGCATTTGAGTTTTTGTCAGGCGTAATCTTACAGACCAATAGACCGGGTGGTTTTTCCGAATTATTTGCTACTCCATTGTCAAATGTTATCAGCAATATTTATCCGGTATCTGAAGAATCTTCCACTAAGGTTCAGGGATTCTTTAATGTTTCTGCTGTCACAAGTGGTGGCGGAAAGTTAACTGCTGCAATTGCAGAAGCTGCAATGAACGCAGCAGAAGACTAATATCTCTTGAGCGACATAATTAATTCCGGGCAACAGCTTTTTTCAATAGGGGAATAGTTGTTTCCCGGAATTTTATTTTATGAGGTTTTTAGTGTCGAAAATAAGGATTTGATAATGGTTAATTTTTGTAACCTAATCTTGCATAAAGCAGTTTTTTGCTGTCACCATTTTTAGGTATTGGCAACCTAAAAAAACTGTCCAATTCACTAGGAGGTTTTGGCAGGAGAATATGGTTGTTTTTTATTTTATGCACCATGTTTAAGTTGAATACATGCTTTCTATTGAGTCTATAGAAATTTTTCAATAGGAAAATATTGTTCTGATAAAAGTTTTTTAATCCGGGAGATATAAAATCTATACTTTTTTTACTAGTAACGGTAAAGGCTCTTATGATTTTATCGTCAGCTTCCAAAAGGATTAAGTCATTTACCGGGATTGCGGTTATTTCATTAAAGCCGGTAGTGACCATTAATTTACTTTGGGTTCCATTGTTTGAATGTGTATTAATTTGACCGCTATTTTTTCTCTGGGATTGGTAAATTAATGCCAGTTCAATTTTTTCAGCCAATATATCGGGGTTAAATGGTTTGTGGATAAAATCAAAGGGGCATAAAAACTTGGCTTGATCAAATCCTATTTCTTTAGGTAGTCCTGATAAGAAAATGATAGGGATACATATCTGTTGATTGATAAAATGAGCTAGTCTTATTCCTGCATCTTTGTCCTCTCCTAGTGAGATGTCAAGCAATACCAAATCAGGAGAGTTGGTATAGGTTAAGGAAACAGCTTCTGAATAACTGGTTGCCGGGCCAATTACTTCGGAAATCACTGTCGGAAATTTGGTTTCTATTTCAAATTTCAGGTCTTCTGAAATAAAAGGGTCATCCTCTACAATAAGTACTTTCATATAGGTTTGAAGTTTGGTGGGTGTCTCCAATCAAAATAAAATAGGTTCAATATTTAATGTTATATATTATTGAGTAAATTTATTACTCAATAATTATTTCTGACTTATAACAGTTGCAATCTAATGGTAGTATTTTTTTATTAACCTGTGTATGTGTCAAATAATTTACAGAAAATTTCTTAATAAACTAAGCGAAAGGATTGGTTTTATATGTGTGGTCATTGAAGTGTTTGTTTAGTTGGTTTATATATAATCAAAATATATGATATTGTTTACGTAAACGATATTTAGTTATTATCATATTTTTAATTTTTCATATAAATATAACAATGATTCAGATGGTTTTTTATTGGTGTTTTTGAGGGAATAAAAAATGTGTACTGCATTAATTGAATAATAAAACATATTTTAATAGGTGTAAACCGTTTTTTGTGGTTTTTGCTTTATGCCTTTATATCCTACTTTCACGTGTCCATATCCTAGCTTCACGAAAATTATTTATAGAAGTAGTAAAAGTCCTTTAGATTTAATTAGAACCTAAATTAAATCACTATGGAAAATAAGTTTTACTGTATTTGTTTGATGCTATATATTCTGGGAGGCATACCGAATGTTTTTTCCCAGGTAATATTTGAGGATGATTTTGAAAGTGGTGCATTGAAAACGGAATGGACAGCAATTCCGGGGGAGGACAATGCTGTGGTAGGGATAGAAAATCAGATTCAAGGACGGAATGTTTTTTATCAAGGGAGTAATGGTTTAGCCATGGGTAAGACTAGCTCAAAAGGAGGGTTAGTTACCAATAGATTAGACCTTAAATTAGACCTAAGCACCTATTCTCAAGTGGAAATGGATTTCTACCTTAATAATTATTTCGATGAGACCCATCCTCAGGACGGGATTTATATAAGTGATGATGATGGGGCGACCTTTACCAAAGTTATGGACTTTGATGGAGATAATTGGCAGGGTGATGTTTACAGCAAAGTGCCTCCTTTAGATATTGACAGGTTGGCGAGTCATTACGGATTAACACTTTCGACTACGTTTATCATTAGGTTTCAACAATATGATGACTCCTACTTTGGGGCTTATTCCAGCAGTTCAAGAGATGGAATCTTTATAGATGACGTTGAGGTCCGCGTACCTGACCAAACATATATTTCTACTTTCCCTTATTCTACAGGATTTGAGGGAAGTGTTGAGCTTCCTGCAGGTTGGAAACAGGCCAATCCTACATTTCCCTATATTAACTCTGTAGAAGCTAACTCTACCGGGTTGGTAAGTGGAGCTTCTACCGTAAGATTGGAAGGGATTGCTGCGGTTGGTTCTACTATTTCAGCCAGAAATGCATCTAGGGGAGGGTCCAACGGATTGATATTGGGAAAAAGAGTAGGTGGTGAACTTGGAGCCGTTGCTGTGGATCTTCACCTGGACCTAAGTAATACTCCAGATATTGAATTGTCTTTTTGGATGAATAACTATTTTGAAAATACGCATCCCATCGATGGAATCTTCTTTAGTGATGATGCTGGAGTAACCTTTACCAAAGTTATGGATTTTGATGGGGA
>NZ_CAXBOC010000018.1:0-23075 GCF_963976465.1 uncultured Cyclobacterium sp.
CAAATAGAATCTTGTATAAAAAAGTTACCCATTTTTCGGAAAATGGAGAAACGATAGATTATTACGAATACAGTACAGATGCAACGCAAGCTTTTTATGCCATTAGCTTTACTGAAACTACCCAAGGTTTAGGTGATTATATAAGGAAAGAACAACTGGCCAATGGGGTGGTTTATGAATACATTCCCCCTATAAGTGGTGTGTCTCAAGGTAATTATACCATTAGTTCCCCATTACCTGCACCCAATAAAAAACAAATGATTACAGCAGGCACTGAATTGAAGCTGGGGAAATACGAGACTACCTTTGCTGAGGTGGCATTTTCTGATCAAGATGAAAATCTTTTTTCCGACTTAGGAGATTCTGACAACAAAGGACATGCCTTTAAGGTAGGTTTAAGGTCAGCAGGCCGTTCAGTTAAAATGTTAAGAGATTATCTTTTTAATGGACAAACCACTCTGGAGTACAATGCCGCCAATTTTTCATTTGTGGACCGTTTGAGGTTTATAGAATTTGATAGGGACTGGGGCTTAAACAGTGCAAATGATGTGGAAAATGCAGCCGAAAAGCTGTTTAATGTTAGCCTGGAGTTACATAAAGACAATCATAACCAGTTTTCCTATAGCCTTGATTTAAGAAATCGTACAGGGGTTTTGTCGGGTATGCAACAAAGAATAAAACTCAATCAAAAACTTTGGGATAGACTTTTAGTAACCAATGACTTTTTCCAACTTAAATCTAAGGTGCTGCCCCTGCAATCCGATTGGCTGAGGTATCAGGGAGAGATCAAATACCCAACATCCATTGTGGTGCCGGGCTATAGGTTTATTTTGGATAAAAATAAAGTCGTTAACCCTCAGCAAAATCAAGTTGTATCCACTGCCATGAATTATGAAGAACATCAGTTTTCTTTAAATTCCAATGATACTTTAAAATATTCTTTTTTCGCGACTGCAAGCTTGCGGGAAGATAAAGCAGTCTTGGGCGGGCAATTAAATCCGAATACCAAAGCTTTTATGACCAGTTATGGAGTAGAGGGAACTTTTGGCCCACATACCGTCAATGGTTCATTCACTTATAGGAAGTTGAGCTTTTTGACCAAAGATCTTCCTGAGGAGACCACAGTAATGGGTAAACTGAATTACCGAAGCTCCCTATTTGATAACAACCTATCCAATGAGTTTACCTATGCTTTGGGCAATGGCAGGGAATTGAGAAGGGAGTTTGTTTATTTGCCGGTACCCACAGGAGAAGGAACCCATACCTGGAGAGATGACGATGAAGATGGGGTACAACAATTGAATGAGTTTTACCTGGCAATAAATCCTGAAGAAAAGAATTTTATCAAGGTATTTGTACCTACGGATGAATACCTACAGGCCTACACCACCTTGTTCAATTATCGTTTGAGTGCCAAATTCCCCTCTAAATGGAAAACCTTTGACCGGATAAAAAAAATGGTTGGCAAAGTTCTCAAACAATACCAATCTGAACGTGGAGAAAAAGATAACCTCCCGAGATTTTTTTCAGAGGATAAGTCCGTTTCAAGCCGGTGTGGAAGAGACTTCATTGCTATCATTGCGGCAATCCTTTCGCTCTTCTTTCTTTTTTAATCGTTCATCACCTAAATTCGGTATGGATCTTTCTTTTTTTAATAGTCATCAGAAGCAGTTGCTAACGGGAGGATTTGAAAATGTTTCACAAGATGATTGGCGATACAATGCCCGTTACAATATAGAAACGAAATGGAATCTCATGTTTTATGCCAATAAAGGAAAGAGAAATGCGAGCTCTGACTTCTTAGACAATAGGAACTTTAGAATAGAGCAGTTTACTTTTGGGCCGGAGATAAGCTTACAGCCGAGCCCCGTATTCAGGTCTACCCTTCAATACAGGTTGACAAATAAGGAAAACTTGGCCAATGTTGAGATTGATGAGGCCGCCAAAATACATGAAGGATTGCTCAGTTTTAGGTTAGCAAAAGCCATCAAAACTACCGTGAATGCACAATTGAAATATACTTATATTACCTACAACGGCAGGGTAAATTCACCCACCGGATATGAGATGCTACAAGCCCTTAGTCCGGGAAACAATACCAGTTGGAGTTTGAACTGGTTACAAAAAATAGGTGAAGGCTTGCAACTTAACTTGATGTATGAAGGCAGGAGATCGGAAGGCTTGGATCATTTGGTACATACAGGTCGCATGCAGGTATCGGCCTTGTTTTGATTAGGCATAGCCATTGAAAAATTGTAGATTTGCAACAGTCAATTTTGTTGTTGTACTAATTATTAAAACACAAACTAATGTCGAAAAGTATTTTAGTTACCGGAGGCACAAAAGGTATAGGAAAGGCCATTATCCTTGAATTTGCAAATAAAGGTTTTGATATATTTACCTGCAGTAGAAATGAAGGAGAGTTGGAGGCTTTAAAAGAAGAGGTGGAAAAAAGTTTTTCGGCAGTAAAAGTACATACCAAGAAAGCAGATCTTTCCAAAAAAGAGGAGACCAAAGCATTTGTTGCTTTTGTAAAAAAAATTGGAATACCCGATGTTTTAGTAAATAATACAGGTATTTTTATTCCTGGAAGCCTTCACTCGGAGGATGAAGCAAACTTTGAAAAGATCATGCACACCAATCTTTTCAGCACTTATTATTTGACCAAGGGTTTTACTAAGGAGTTGATGGAAAGGAAAAATGGGCATATTTTTACTATTGGAAGCATAGCAGGGCTTACTGCATATGCCAATGGAGGAAGTTATGCCGTATCCAAGTGGGCCATGCTAGGTTTTACCAAATGCTTGAGGCAAGAAATGATTCCTCATGGAGTTAAGGTGACTTCCGTTTTGCCCGGGGCAACATTTACAGCGAGTTGGGAAGGGGTAGATTTACCGGAAAGCAGGTTCATAGATGTAGCAGATGTGGCGGCATCAGTTTGGTCCGCTTATAACCTTTCGCCCCGTTCTGTTGTTGAAGAGATAGTAATTCGACCTCAATTAGGTGATATATAATTATGGAATTGAAAACATTCACAGAGAATCAGCAGTATTGCAATAGTCTAACGAATTATTCCAGAAGGAAAACCATTCCGGTAAGGATTGGAGACATAACCATTGGTGGAGACAATCCCATAGTCGTGCAATCAATGACAACGGTAGATACTATGGATACCCAAGGGTCTATTGAACAATGCATCCGTATGATTGATAGTGGCTGTGAGCTGGTAAGGATTACAGCTCCCAGTATCAAAGAAGCGGAAAACCTGCAGGCAATCAAAGATGGCCTAAGGGATAGGGGATACAATACACCGCTGGTGGCTGATATCCATTTTACACCTAATGCCGCGGAAGTAGCTGCTCGAATAGTAGAAAAGGTAAGGGTAAATCCCGGTAATTACGCGGACAAAAAGAAATTTGAAGTTTTAGAATATACCGATGCTTCCTACCAGGCAGAACTGGAAAGGATCAGGGAAAGATTTCTCCCATTGGTCAATATTTGTAAAGCCCATGGTACGGCCATGAGAATAGGTACCAACCACGGTTCTCTTTCTGATCGAATAATGAGCAGGTATGGCGATACCCCTCTGGGAATGGTGGAATCTGCCCTAGAGTTTTTGAGAATCTGTGAGGCTGAGAATTACCATGATATTGTGATTTCTATGAAATCATCGAATACGCAAGTGATGGTTCAGGCCTATAGACTTTTGGTAAATAAATTGGATGAAGGAGGATTTAAACCTTATCCGCTTCACCTTGGCGTAACAGAAGCCGGCGATGGAGAAGATGGAAGAGTCAAATCTGCCGTTGGTATAGGTGCCTTATTGGAAGATGGGCTTGGAGATACAGTTAGGGTTTCCTTAACAGAAGATCCAGAGTTTGAGTCTCCTGTGGTGAAAACCCTAATAAACAGGTATGCCAATAGAACTGAAGCCTCAAGAATTAAACCCATCAGCAATTATCCCATTGATCCTTTCGCTTATAACAAAAGAGGAGCTGTAGAAGTGGGCAATTTTGGTGGAGGAAATGTGCCGCGGGTCATAACAGACATCTCTACTGTTGGAATAGCTGTACCGAAAGACCTGAAATGTGTGGGGCACTTTTACCTTCCGGAATTGGATAAGTGGAAAATGAATGACCAGGGATGTGATTATATTTTTTCCGGGAGCAACCCGGTTCCTTTTATGCTCCCTAACGGGCTAAAAGAAATTTTGGCTTATGATACCTGGAGCAATCAAGAGGATCAAAAAAACAAGCTCCCTGCCATCGATTTAAATCATTTGAAAGAAAAGGCTGCACTGCATGCGTCTTTAAATTTTTTGTTTGTTTCATCAGACAATATAGAAGAAGCAATTCCATATTTAAACAATGAACTACCTCTGGTCATTGTTTTGTTCTCCAATAGTGAACATCAAATGCAAGCAATAAGGAGAGCTTTTGTATCACTTATTGAGGCGAAAATCAATTTACCTGTGGTTCCCAAGGTGAGTTATTCCGAGAAAGATGCAGAAAAAACCATGTTGTTTTCTGCTACAGATGTTGGCGGATTGCTTATTGATGGGCTTGGAGATGGGATGCTGATTGGTTTAGATCAGTTGCAGCTTCAAGAGAAAGAAGAAAAACTGGCACAAGTCAAACTTCATAACTCCGTTAGCTTTGGTGTTTTACAGGCAGCACGGACCAGGATGTCAAAGACAGAGTATATTTCCTGTCCTTCATGTGGAAGGACGCTATTTGATCTTCAGGAGACCACTGCCTTGATAAGAAAGAGAACAGATCACCTTAAAGGGGTGAAAATCGGGATAATGGGATGCATTGTAAATGGACCCGGAGAAATGGCAGATGCAGACTATGGTTACGTAGGGTCAGGAAAAGGGAAAATTACACTTTATAAAGGCAAAGAAGTAATGAAGCGCTCTGTACCTTCCGAGAATGCTGTAGATGAACTAATAGACATTATTAAAGAAGACGGGCAGTGGATAGAGCCTGAAACTGCAGATCATGAATAGATCCTTCAATTAAATTTGAATCAAAATATTATGGCTAGCAAATTAAAAGAGTTCTTTCAGTTGGGTGAAGTAGGTGAGTATTTTATTCGCGTATTTAAAAAGCCTGACCCAAATAAGAAGACTAATTTCAACCTTAGAATGATGCATGGCATCAATAAGATATCAATTTTGGTTTTCCTTGCAGCATTGGTCTATTGGATCATTAAAAGATTGGCTTGATGGACATTCAAACCTTTAGGGAGTATTGTTTGAAAAAACCCGGAGTGACCGAGGATACCCCTTTTGACAACAATACCCTCTGCTTCAGGGTGGGGAATAAAATTTTTGCATTGTTGGATATTGATAAATTTGAAAGTGTCAACCTAAAATGTGATCCTGAAAAAGCCATAATGCTTAGGGAATCCCACGAAGGGATAATACCGGGTTATCATATGAATAAAAAACATTGGAATACAGTTTCCTGCGATGGTAAAGTAACCGCGCAATTGATTTTGGAACTGGTAGACCATTCTTATAGTCTGGTATTCTCTAGTTTGCCTAAGAAACTGAAAGAAGAAATTAACGGATGAGTTATCTAAAAATTGAAGGCTTGACAAAAATTTTTGATGGTCAAGTTAAAGCCTTGGATAGCTTGTCTTTAACCATTGATAAAGGGGAGCGTTGGTCAATCATTGGGTCTAGTGGTAGCGGAAAAAGTACCTTACTCAAACTCATCGCCGGAATGGAAGTTCAGGATGAGGGACAAGTTTATTTAGAAGAGGAGAAAATACTTAACCCGGAGCAAAAATTAGTTGCCGGTTATGATGAACTCCAACTCGTCAAGCAGGACAATGGATTGTTCCCTTTGTCTACTGTTGCTGAAAATATAAGCAGACCCTTGTTGCAATATGATAAAGCATATGCCAAAGAAAGGCTTGAGACCTTGTTGCAGGTGTTTGGTTTAGAAGAGAAAAGAGACAGCTATCCCAGGCAATTGTCCGGAGGACAGCAGCAAAAAGTAGCCATCGCCAGGGCTTTAAGTTTAGAACCCCAGGTGTTGCTTTTGGATGAACCTTTTAGCTCTTTGGACAGCTTACAAAAGAGAGGCCTACTTGATGAGCTGAATTTAATTTTTAAGGAATTGGAAATCACTGTGGTCATGGTTACCCATGATATCCAAGATGCCCTATTGCTTACAGAGCATGTATGTGTACTCTCCGAGGGCAAATTATTGCGACAAGGAAGCGTAAAAGATATCTACAAAAACCCTGAAACGGCTTATGTCGCAGGTTTTTTCGGACCATTAAATCAGCTTCCCGGAAAATCCAAACATTATCTAAGGCCCTCTTCCATAAAGCCTTCTCCTTCGGCAGGAGCCTTAAAAGGTAATGTATTGCTAAGAAGGTATTTTCCTGAATATGATTTACTGACCGTGCAAGTGGCCGAAGGGCAATCACCTTGGCAATTGATTTGCTACGAAAGAGATGTGTCGGAAGGTGAGACAATATATATGAACTGGGAAGATGAGGATGTTTTAACTTTGAAAGAAAAGTAAGATTCCAAGGTGAATTAAACCCTGAAACCTTCTTCTTTTTCTTTTTCCGTTGCTTCTCGGATAGCAAAAACCTCACCCTCAAAATGAAGATTCATACCTGTAAGGGGATGGTTGAAATCCAAAAGCACTTCTTCACCCAAATCCTTTACCACCTTTGCTTGCATCGGGTAACCATCTTCATCAATCAAGGGCAAGAAATTACCTTCTTGAAGCATCTCCTCTTCAAATCCCCTCTCTTGGTTGAACTGTGATTTTGGCACAGAAACGATAAGCTCATCATCCGGCTTACCATAAGCTTCTTCAACTGACAAAGTAAAGTTAAACTGGTCACCCTCAACCTTATCGGCTAAGTTTTTCTCAAAAGTTTTAGGTAGGCCACTATCTCCAACTAAGAAATAAAAAGGGTCGTCCTTGTCCCTCACTTCCACACTAAAAGGCAGAGAGTCGGCTTGTTCATTGGTTACTTTTAATTCGTAGGTTAAACCTACCACTACATTCTCTTCGATTTTCATACATCTATTTTAAGCTGACAAAGTTAATCTTAATTGATTGGAATTAAAAAATATAAAAGGAACACCCTGATAGTACAGGAAAGTTTATTCAATTGTTTTCTTTACTTTGAGCATCAAAGCAAAATTTAGCCTCAGCAATGGGTGCTATTTTAATCAAAAGTAAAATAAGATAGACATAGCAGTCAAAGAAAAACATATATTTATCAGTTATGATTTCTGTAGCATTTACCATGAAATTATTGCCCGGGAATGAGGCAGTCTATGAAAAACGGCACAATGAAATATGGCCGGAATTGGCTGAGTTATTAAGAAAAGCAGGCATTCTCGAATACCATATTTTTCTTGACAAAGCCACCGGGGCGCTTTTCGCTTTCCAAAATCTAACGGAGGAAAATCAAACCAACAGCTTGGCCAAGGAAGCCATAATGAAAAAATGGTGGGCATTTATGGGAGATATTATGGAAACCAACCCGGATCAATCACCCAAAGTCAATCGACTTGAAAAAGTGTTCAGTCTTAAATAAAAAGCCTTTAACTGTAAATTGATGTTTGTTCGGATTGAAAAATATGCAAGTGCAAGGTTGATGTTATTCCTTTTTGTATTCTTAGGGAGTTTGACAGCCTGCAAAAAAGATAGGGTTCAGTCAATCGATCAGGCTATTGGACATTGGCCTGAGGAGACTGCTGCCTCCAAGCCTTGGGCCAGGTGGTGGTGGATGGGAAGTGCTGTGGATGAGGACAACCTAAATAATTTGCTTGGTGAATACAGTAAAGTAGGCATAGGAGGTTTAGAAATTGCTCCAATCTATGGAGCCAAAGGCTTTGAAGACAAGTTTTTAGATTACCTTTCTCCACAGTGGATTGAAATGCTCCATTATACCATTAAGAAGGCGGACAGTTTGGGGCTAGAAATAGATTTGACTCAAGGAACAGGTTGGCCATTTGGTGGGAAAATGGTTAGTCCGGAAATGGCTGCAAAAAAAATGCTGGTTCAACAATTTTCCTATTCAGCCGGCAATGGGGTAGGAGGTCCAATATTGATAGATGAGGAAAAAGCGAAAGGGGAATTACATTATTTACATACCCTAATGGCTTTTCAGGATGGAGGGGAGGCCCAAAATATTACGAAATATGTAGGAAAAGACGGTAGGCTAACTTGGGATGAAAAAGGTGACTGGAAGCTGATTGCGATTTTTGAGAGCCAAACCGGTCAGAAAGTAAAAAGGGCAGCTCCTGGAGGAGAAGGCTACACTTTAGACCATTTTTCAGAAAAGGCAGTAAGGCAGTACTTGAGCCATTTTGATACCGCTTTTTCAGGGAATTTTCCTGGGATAAGGGCCTTTTACAATGATAGTTTTGAAGTATATGGGTCCGATTTTACCGAGGATTTTTTTAATTTTTTTCAAGACAGAAGAGGTTATGACCTCAGAAATTATTTAGATCAACTCAATACTGAAGAAGGGTATCGTTTAAAATCTGATTATAGAGAAACCATCAGCGATATGCTGTTGGAAAACTTTACGGGGCAATGGTCTTCTTGGGCAAAGAAGCATGGCAAACAAACCAAAAACCAAGCCCATGGTTCCCCTGGCAATCTTTTGGATCTTTATGCCGCTGTTTCTATTCCCGAAGGAGAGACCTTTGGCTCAAGCTATTTCCCAATCCCCGGAATCAGGAGAGATAGTTCAGATATTCGGAATGTGGATCCCGATCCCATCATGTTAAAATTTGCTTCTTCAGCCGCTCATTTAAAGGGGAATAACCTGGTGTCTACAGAGACTTTTACCTGGTTGGGTGAGCATTTTAAATCTTCCTTTTCCCAAGCTAAGCCGGAGTTAGAGCAAGCATTTCTTGCAGGGATCAATCACATGTTTTATCATGGAATCACCTATTCACCTGAGGCTGTAAATTTTCCCGGTTGGTTGTTTTATGCCTCATTAAATTTAAATACCCACAACAGTTTATGGCCCCATCTTAAAGGGTTTAATGGCTATGTTCAACGGGTGCAGTCCGTATTGCAGGCAGGAAAACCTGACAATGAGCTGTTAGTATATTGGCCGGTTTACGATGTCTGGGCAGACCCTGAGGGGCTAGGAAAAACGCTTACTGTACACGGAATTGATGAATGGTTGCACCCGACTCCTTTTTATAAGGCCTCTAAGTCTTTGATGGAGGTGGGTTATGGTGTAGATTTTATTTCCGACGCCCTATTGAAAACTTTGCAGGTAGCAGGCAATTCCCTCAAAGGTTCTAATGAGGAATTTCAGTCTTCAGCCATTATTGTCCCCAAAACCAAGTTTATGCCCTTGGCCACACTAAAAAAATTAATGTCCCTAGCTGAAGAGGGAGCTCAAGTAGTCTTTCAGGAAAAGCCCTTGGATGTTCCGGGCTTTTATAAGTACGCCTCAAGGAGGCAAACCTTAGATAGCCTTTGGCAGCAGATCAATTTTAAGCCATTTGAAAGTGGAGAAGTTGCAAGTTATGGTAAAGGAACTGTGCTGATGTCTTCGGAACTATCCTCAGCGCTAGCTTTTTTGAAAATCAATCGAGAGAAGTTAACAGATCTAGGGTTAAAGTTTCTCCGAAGGAAATTGGGAGAGGGCAAATATTATTATCTGGTCAATCATACTGACAAGAAAATCGAAGACTTTGTAAACTTACAAGCTGAAGGTAAGGCTGCGGTGCTAATGAGTCCTGAGCAAGGGACAATTGGACGTGCCAAAGTGAAAGAAAATGATGAAGGCAAGGTGGAAGTAGCCATTTCTCTAGATCCGGGACAATCTATTATTGTTCATGTTGTAAATAAGGAAGCAGAGAATGTACCCCTGTGGAAATATGAAACGGCAGCTCCTAAAATGATTGACATAAAAAGTGATTGGAACTTGTCTTTTAAAAGTGGAGGCCCGGTTTTACCTCCGGATTTGGAATTAGCTTCTCTCAAGCCTTGGACTGCATTGGATGGGGAGACTTACAGTGATTTTTCAGGACAGGCTGTTTACGAAAGTGAATTTACGCTCGATAAGTTTGATAAAAATGCAAAATACATTTTGAGTTTAGGGAAGGTATTGGAAAGTGCTAAAGTTTGGGTCAATGATAAAGAAGTTGGCTATGCCTTTAGTATTCCTTTTCGCTTGGATGTTAGTGAATTTGTAAAGGAGGGTGAGAATAAAATTAAAGTTGAAGTGGCAAATTTGATGGCCAACCATGTGAGGTACCTTGATAGAAATGAAATTACATGGAGAAATTATCATGAAATTAATTTTGTGAATATAGATTATAAACCTTTTGATGCTTCCGGTTGGGAAGTAATGCCTTCAGGCTTAATAGGTCCAGTTCAGATAGAAATACATGATTAATAGCATCTTTTGTTTAAATTCTCAATTGGAAACACAAGTATTTAACTTTATTTAGTAAATTTAATGAACACCTCCTATACGGATTAATAAAGAAAGCCTAAATAACCTGACCCATGATTGAAGTGAAGCCCTTGATTCGTTTAGATGAAAATTCCAGAATTCCCAAGTATCAACAGATCGTTAATTCTATCATTGAGGATATTGAAAACCGTGCCTTAGTGGTGGGAGATAAAATTCCGTCTATCAATGAAATAAGTGAAGAGCACTATCTTTCCAGAGATACCGTTGAGAAAGCCTACAATCAGCTAAAAACAAAAAAAATCATCCTTTCAGTAAAAGGGAAAGGGTACTATGTTGCCAAAAATATTTCTACCTCGAAGGTTAGGGTTTTGTACTTATTGAATAAGCTCAGCAATTACAAACTTAAAACCTACAACTCTTTTATTGACAGCATGGGAACAGATGCACAAGTTGATTTAAATATTTATCATTGTGATCCCAAGCTACTGAAGAACATTCTTACCGAAAATTTAGGTGCTTATGATTATTATGTTTTGATGCCTCATTTCAAGGATACTCAAAACAGTCATTATAACTTAGATGAAGAAGTGATGAAATGTGTAAAGGAAATCCCTTCTGACAAGTTGATTATCATGGACAATCAGATTCCTGAGTTGGGAGAAAGCGTTGCTTCAATTTACCAAGATTTTAAAAATGACATCTACAATGCATTGATCGAAGGAGTGTTTCAACTTCAGCAGTATGAGAAGTTGATGCTCGTTTACCCCAATGATATACTGTATCCCTACCCTAAAGAAATATTAAAAGGATTCAAACAATTTTGTAAGGATTTTGAATTTGATTATGAAATATTGGACAAAGTTTACCCTGAGATGGAACTTCGACCTAAGGATGCCTTTATAGTTATTGAAGAAAATGATTTGGTCAATTTAGTAAAACAGGTTAGAGAGCAGCTTTATGAACCCGGGAAAGAAATTGGCATCATTTCCTACAATGATACTCCATTAAAAGAACTTTTGGGAATAACCGTGATCTCTACAGATTTCAGGCTGATGGGAGAGACCGCAGCCTATATGATCAAGAAAAACAAAAAAGAATCGGTTAAAAATGTTTTTAAGTTCATCAATAGAGGGTCCATTTAAAGTTACCATTTGATAAAAACGAAAACAGGAATACTTTACAAGTCTTAATAAACCTATAAATTATCGGTATTAGCTCAGCTTCTTAGGGCTTACAGCCTACAGGAAGTGTCATGATTATCTATTTCTATGGAAAAAAATAAAAGTTTGGTGGACCGTCTCAATGCGGTTAATGAATATGAACAAGAACCCATTCCCGGCAATAAGCTAAAAGGCTGGAGGAATTTTTTAGGAACTTATGCAGGAGAGCATACTGCCGGAACAGAATTTGTAATAGGGCCATTATTTGTTGCGCATGGTGCAAGTGCCATAGACTTGGTAACCGGACTTTTGCTTGGAAATATTTTAGCAGTATTAAGTTGGGCTTTTTTGACGGCCAAGATTGCGGTAAAAACAAGAGTAACGCTATACTATTTGTTGGAGAAGATTGCTGGGAAAAAGTTTACCTTGATTTATAACTTGGTCAATGCAGGTCTTTTCTGCTTTTTGGCCGGGTCTATGATTGCTGTAGCAGCTACAGCTGTTGGTATCCCTTTTGACATGGCCATGCCACAGTTGACTGATGTATTGCCCAATAGTTTGGGTTGGGTGGTGACGGTATTTGTGGTAGGAGCCATTACCACCTTGATCGCCATGTTTGGCTTTGATCAGGTTTCTAAATTTGCAATGGTAGCGGCTCCATGGATGATCATGATATTTATTGCTGCTGCTTTGGCTGTATTGCCTCGCTTAGGAGTGACAGAGGTAAGCTCTTTTTGGTCTGTTGCAGAAAGCACCATTTGGACAGGAGTCCCTTTGGAAGGTCAAAGTAAATTTGGGTTTTGGCATATTTTATTCTTTGCTTGGTTTTGTAACATGGCCATGCACATAGGTATGGCCGATTTGTCTTTACTCAGGTATGCCAAGAAGTGGCAACAAGGTTTTTCTTCTGCCACCGGAGTTTTTTTAGGGCATTTTATTGCTTGGATTGCTTCTGGAATATTGTACTCCCTCTTCTTAATAGAATCCAAGGGAAGCCTAACCTTTGCTCCGGGGCCCATTGCCTACAGTGCAGTTGGTGTGGCAGGGGCAATATGCGTTGTCATTGCAGGCTGGACAACCGCCAACCCAACACTATATAGAGCAGGCTTGGCCATTCAATCGATCAACCCCAAATGGAAGACTTGGAAAGTAACACTATTTGTAGGTTTGTTCACGACCATAGCTGCTTGTTTCCCTGCTTTGGTTATGCGATTGCTAGAATTCGTGGCATTGTATGGCTTAATTTTAATGCCGGTAGGGGCAGTAATATTTATAGATGTTTACATGCTTGAAAGAGTAGGGTTGAAAGCTAATTATGCTGAGTTCAAAGGAATATCGCTTAATTGGGCTGTAGCATTGACTTGGATTATTACTTTGTCCTTATGTTTACTGTTGAACCTCGTTTTTGGTATTGAAATCTTCTTTTTAGGTCTTCCAGGCTGGTTTATAGCCGTGTTAGTATACCTTGTGGCAAGTAAAATGAATCAAAAGAAATGAAACTATTATTGAAAATTATTTCCTTTATAGGCTTAGGCTTGAGTATTGTACCGGCCATTCTAGTATTTGGTGGACATATGGAGCCTGATACTTGCAAAAACCTTATGTTTTTGGGTACCGTTTTATGGTTTCTAACCTCACCCTCTTGGATGATTAAAAGAGGGGTTGCCAAAGAAGAATGATAGTTTTGAAAGGTATTTTGAAATATTGAGTTTAAAAATAGTTGTTTGTGTAAAATTTAGTAGTATTAATTTTGATTTTTACAGAATTAAAGTTTTGATCTTAAGGGGGATTGATTAAATTGGTTAATATTTTATAAATAATTAACCAACACCTCTTTCAGTGAAATTCAGGGATTTACGCGTTTGGATTTTCATCTTTGGCATCATGCTTTTAATAGGTGCCTATTTATACCAGCATTCTCAAACGAATCAAAATCAGTTGGAGTCGCAAGGTATAAAAGCCATTTACCTGGTCAAGCAAAATTTTTTAGATTCCTTCTATAATTACCATGTTCAATTGGAAGGTTATTTTAAAAGGAATTTTTATGCCTGGGCAGCAAAAGATGGGCAAAAGGCTGCCACTCCTATGGTGGAAATGTTTGATAAAGCCCCAAAGTTTGGAGTTGAAAAAATTCATTATTTCAAAGCAAACGAAAGACCGGAGCCACAAATTTTTGCCAACGATGGAATCGCTCTTATTCATAAAGACACCTCTTACCGGGTAAAAGTCAAAGGGTTTAGGTTTTTTCTAAACGAAAAAACAAAGTATGGAAACCTCCCAAAACTGGATTTCGACTCATTGAGAAGGAATATCGAAGAAAAACTTCCAAACACCCTTTCTCAAGAGACTTTTTCAGGTAGAGCATTTGAAGTAGACCATTCAGTTTCCATCAACGATTTGATGGCTGGGAATGTACAGAGTTTATTTTTTGACAGGCTTTTTATTCTGGACCAATCCGGGATGGCCATATATCCAAAAGGAGTGGCAGGTTTACCAGTGGTAAATGTAGACTCATTGAGCCATAAGCAAACGGTAGGAGAGAGAGAATTGGCCTTGCAAATTTCAGGCAATGATTATAAGGCATTTATCTCCCCTGCAATGATAGGGAACCAGGTTTTCTTTTTGCTTGGAGCCAAAGAAAAATCTAGGTTTGAGCGTGTGGCGCTTAAAATTAATTTCAAGGTTTTGAGTGCCTTTATCACACTTTTGACCTTAATATTTGTTTCAATTCCGGTCATTAGTATTTTTAATTTAGGCGATGGAGATGTATTGACTAAGAAAAGAGTCATGGGCCTGGGGCTTTCATTGATCTTGGTGATGGTGATTTCAGGTTTCTTTTTCTTTTCCCTTTTTCAAAACTATGAAAATGAATACGCCTCAGAAAACAATCTTCACAATGTGAAGTCCGCCTTCCATTTGGAAGTACAACAATTGATCGATGAACTTGAGATTTTTAAAAAGGTAATCGATAAAAAAGAGGAAGATAATCAAGCGTCGGAGATTGAAATTTCCAAGGACCAGGAAATAAATGAATTTCTGAAATTTGACTTGGAAGGAAACATTCTCAAAATGTTGCTTCCAAAGATGGATACTTCAAAAAATAATATTGATTTTGGAATTTTCCCCTTTGTGTCAATTGCCAACAGGGATTATGTCCAAGTACTAAAGTCGGTAGAAGCGGAAAAGTATTTTATTAGTGCTCATTCTTCAAAGTCTACGGGTGATTTGGAGGGCGTAATAAGCAAAAAGAATGGAGGAAATGGATTTGCATTGACTTTTCAATTGGATTCAATAGTTCCTAAGATTAGCAAAAATCACAGGTTTTTCATTTTCAAGCCCGATGGAAAAGTATTATTGATCAGCAAAAAAGTTAATACCCCCGTCAATTATCTTCAATATGGCATAGGACAAGAAAAGTGGCAGGAGATCAAAACATTAATAGAAAACAACAAAAATGCCGGAGATGACAAGCTGTGGAAAACCCCAATCTATGTAAACGGGCATGAGTATCAAGCCTTACTGAGTCCTATCACGTCCGATTCCTTTAATACTGAAAACTGGGTACTTTATTTGGAAGATACCAACCTGCAACATGCACTGCATAGCTTGGCATCTCTTGAGGGCATTGCAGTTTTTGTCCCTTACCTTCTGGTGTTGGTATTGCTGGGATTGCTTACGCTCGTTACGCGAAAGTCAAGTATCTATCTATCCTTTGAAGACTTTTCTTTTGGCTGGTATAGCCCTTCTCCTAGAAAGAGGTTACGGTTCTTATGGCTCAATAGTATTCTATTGCTGGATGTACTTTTGTTTATCGTCGTCTATCTTTTTCTGCCCTTAAGCATATTTAAAATCTACCTATGGTCTGCTTTGTTTGCCATACAATCGGGCACTTGTAATTTTCTTCTTCTTGCAACAATCGGAAAAGATGACGGCAAAAAAAATATCAATGCCTTTTTAGTAATGGCATGCCTGCTTTGGATAGTTTTGGCTTCAATATTGGCCTATTTTACATTTTTAAGTCATTTCGGTACCCAATACTTTATATTCACCTTGTTTTTTATTGCCCTGATTGCAGTGATGCAGATCTTGTGCTATTACCTCTATCAAACGCCTAAATTCCCTACCGTTCGCTTTAGTGAGTGGGACAGAACCAAGACCTTGTTTAAGCTGCACCGAACTTTTACCCAGTTTTGGACGAAGTTAACCGGTGCACCGGTAGACAAACGCGTATTTGCTATTAATCTTCTACTTTGGCTGATGATTGTAGGGTTTTTACCAGGGTATTTTATTCATCGACAAATATTTAACCAAGAGAAAATTGTTTGGAATTATGTGAGTGAGCTGGAGGATATCCCCGAAGAAAAAGAGGCCAATGAAGAAGATGGGCTATTGGCAGATTCTGTCAGACAAAAAAAGTTGACGAAAGATTCTATAGATATCCTTCCGCCATTTTATATGGATTTAATCAAAATTCATGAAGAGTTTAGAAGAAACAATTTTGGAAGGTTTTCCAATCAAGATGATGAATTGATTACAAATTTTATTGCCGCACCTAATCAGGCTTTGATTAAAGCGTTCAACACCAAACCCAATATTTCTTCAGGAAAGTCAAACTTATGGGATGCCATTTGTTCCAATGTCTTTTTTTTAATGGTTTTGTTTCTTGTGCTTATCTGGCTCTTTAAAATGATCATGATATTAGGGAATAAAATATATCTCATCGATTATCACTTCACCAATGCTTTTGGTTTGCTTCCCAATGGAGCAGAAAAGCAAGACAACAGCTTTGTTATTGGGGTAGATGCCGCCAAATCAAGAGATTGGATATTGCAGCAATTTGGTTGGCAACCCAAAGAAGTACTGTTGGTGAGTCTCTCAAGAGGTGAAGAGATGGAGATGCCGGAAATAAAGCCAGTACACAAAGGGGTGATTTTAGAAAATTTTCATTGCATTGAAGATACCAATACCCTATTAAGTACAATGATTGCCTTTCAGAAAAAGTATGGTAGAAAGGGTTTGGGGCTATTTGTAACTTCCGGGAGGCCTCTTCAGGAGATTTTACCCAATGAAATGTCTAAACAGTCCAAGTTGTTAATAACTGAAATTTTTTCGGATTATCTCTTTCAATATGTCCCTATTGACTTTAACAATCAGAAAATTATTTTGCCATATATTGGTCCAGACTCCAAATTTATTGATGAGGAAGCCAAGGATAATTACGATGAACGCATGAGGAGTGTATTGTTCAATGATGAAAAAACACATAACCTGGCCAGAGAGATAGCCTATGGACCCAATGCAAAGGCCATTGCTTCTCTTATCACAGAGGAAATTTCAAGAGATGATTTGGAATTACCTCTATCTCAAGAAAGGTATGAAAAATGTGTTCTGGCTATTCAGAGACACAATAAAGCCTATTTCATGAACATTTGGACGGAGTTGAGTTTAAAGGAAAGGAAAATGGTCTATAACTATGCCACGGAAGGATTTATAAATTTTTTCAATAAAGAAACCATGACCATGTTGATTCAAAAAGGAGTAATAAAAATGAATCAAGCAATGGACAGACTTGTATTGTTCTCTGAAAGTTTCAGGAATTTTGTTTGCGTGTTTATAAGTGATGAAGAAGTGGCGCGGTTTAAACAAGATGAAAGCAGATCCGGTAATGCTAAAATGATACAAGCAGCTGTTTTCAGCTTTGTTTTAATTTGTATTGCATTGATTAGCTTCTATGACCCCAATATATTGAATGAAACATCTGCGTATATTAGTGGCTTTTTAGGTTTGGTGGGTACTATATATAGTCTTTTGGCCAAAGGTTTTGGAAAAAAAACCAGCCAAGAAAGTGAATAGTTTCTAATGGTTAATATTTTGGTACTTTAATTGTTGTTTTTTTAGAAACCACCTAATGGCGCAATAGAGTGTTTGGTTTATTTTTTAACAAAAGATATATTCTTCTGTCTTATGATTTTTATTGTGCTATTAAATATAAAAAAGTACAAAAAAATTGCGTATTCCTAAGTGATTCTATACATTTGGAAAGAAGGCAATTGATGTTTGACTATTAACTCCACAATATGGGATAAAACTCTACGTTATCTAAATATCTGTTTTATGAGTATAAGGGTAGGACCTAAAGACAGTGAATTAATTTCACAATATAGAAATGGTAGTGAGATAGCCTTTGAAAGGTTGGTTGATAAATACAAAACCAAAGTCTACACTACAATTCTGATGATAGTTAAGGAGCAAGGAGTTGCTGAAGATTTATTACAAGATGTATTTGTAAAAGTTGTTCAGACCCTCAATTCTGATCGTTACAATGAAGAGGGTAAATTTCAACCATGGTTAATGCGTATAGCACATAATTTAGCGATAGATCATTTTAGAAAAATGAAACGTTATCCCATGGTGGTAATGGAAGATGGATCAAATGTTTTTAATACTTTGCATTTTGCCGAACAGAATGTAGAGGATGTAAAAGTAAAAGATGAGACATATGCCTTGGTTAGGCAGTTGATTGAAGAATTACCTGAAAGCCAAAAGCAAGTGTTAATCATGAGGCATTACATGGATTTAAGCTTTCAGGAAATCGCTGAACAAACTGGAGTCAGTATAAATACTGCCTTGGGGAGGATGCGGTATGCTCTTATCAATTTACGGAAGAAACTCAAACAAATAAATATTGCCTATGACCAAATCTTTTACGACAAATGACCTGATAAGGTATATTTATCAGGAAATGGAGGAAGAGGAGAACGATCAATTGATGCAAATCTTGCAGGATGACCAACAGCTAATGCAAGAATACATTGTTTTGTTAAGCACCATTGAAAAATTAAACGTACTCTCCACCGAACCTTCCGAAAGCATTATTAACGCCATTAAGAAAAAGGCCCGGTCCAAAGGACTGGAGAAAGTTTAACACCAACAAACTTACTTTCCTGTCGTTTAATCAAACGACAGGATTTTTTTTGCTAGAATCCGTCACCCCTCGAGGCTTCAATTCATTGCTTAAATAATAAGAAGTTTCTGTATTCTATTTTCAGCAAGCTTAGTATATCATTTTATTTCTATAGGGGAATTTGACTAAATAAGTCAATGGAAGCCTGAAACCCTGATAAATTCAAACAGCCTGTATTATATTGATGTTATAATTAATGACAATAAATCAAACAGATAAGTTGCAGGCTGACCTGATGTATTGCTATTTTGTAGCTTGAAATGACTCGTACGATTTATTCGCAAGATAGAATTGACGTGGTGAATCCGGGTTATCTTTAATTAGTTTACTTTCTAATATTTGGGTTTTGCTGTCAACCTGAAATCTACCCTTGTATTACACTTGAAGACAGTTGAATAGTAAGGGATAAAAAGAATTAAGTCATGTTAAAAAAAGAGCGTTACAAAGCTTTTGTCGAACATTTTTCTAAAAATATGCCTGTGGCTGAAACAGAGTTGAAGTTTGAATCAACTTTCCAACTGCTTCTTGCAGTTGTGCTCAGTGCACAGTGTACAGATAAAAGGATTAACATGGTAACACCTGCGCTTTTTAGGGATTTTCCCAGTCCTGAGCATTTGGCAACAAGTAATTTTGATGAGTTATTTCCCTATATTAAAACGGTATCTTACCCCAATAACAAAACCAAGCACCTCTTGGGATTAGGGAAAATGTTGGTTGAAGATTTTAATTCTGAAGTACCTGACACTGTAAATGAGCTTATAAAGCTTCCGGGAGTGGGACGGAAAACAGCCAATGTCATTACCAGTGTGGTATGGAACCAACCCAATATGGCAGTAGATACGCATGTATTCAGGGTTTCCAAAAGACTAGGCTTGGTAGCACAGAAAGTAAAAACCCCCTTGGAGGTAGAAAAAGATTTGATTAAGCACCTTCCAAAAGAGGTCATACATAAAGCACATCATTGGCTAATATTACATGGCAGGTATGTTTGTTTGGCCAGAAAACCTAAATGCAATGAATGCACCATCACCGCTATTTGTCGGTATTATGAGAAAAATCAGGACAAAATAGCATTCGAGGAAGGGTTCAATAAGAAAACTTCTGCCAAATAATGTGTGGCGTCCATTTGCTGTTGGATTCATCTGTTTCAGATGATGCAGCAATCACCAATATGGTGGAAAGTGGTATCCACCGAGGTCCGGATTACGCGGAGGTTATCCATATCAAAAAAGGGATATTTCTTGCTTCCAATAGGTTGAAGATTTCAGACCTGAGGGATGAGGCCAATCAGCCAATAGCCGATGAGGAGCGGACAGCTTTTTTGTCATGGAATGGGTTTATTTACAATTATCAAGACCTTAAAAATCAACTCTTGGAAGAAGGCGTGGTTTTTAAAACTCGCTCGGATGGAGAGGTATTGTTTCATTGGTTGAAGCAGAAAGGGGTTAAGGGGATTTCATCCATAGAAGGAATGTTTGCCCTGGTATTTGTAGATGTTCAAAACAGTGAAATTATTTTAGCGAGAGACCCTGTGGGCATGAAATCACTGTATTATTACCAGCAGGATAATAAACTCTTGTGCTCTTCGGAAGTAAATAGCCTGTTAAAATCTGGGGTGGTGAAAAAAGAATTTGATACCGAGCAAATAGTACCTTATTGGTATTTGCGGACCTCTTTACCTTCCGCGTCATTTTTTAAAGAGATTAAGGAGTTATTGCCTGGGCAAGTTTTACAGTTTGGCTTTGATGGCCAAAGAAAAGGCACCCTAAAGCTCACCATTCAGAAGCGACTAACAGCTACCGATCAATTTCTATTTAAACAGCAGCTAACCGAGGCTGTGCTTACCCATTTTACAGCTGAAGTGCCTGTAGGAATGATCTTGAGTGGAGGAGCTGATAGTTCACTTTTGTATCATATCTGGTATAGGGAAACCGGTGTTCCACTGCCTTCTTATACCATTGGTTTTGATAAGGCCAAGGGCAAAAACACAATCGATGCAAAATATGCTGCTGAACTGACCAAGACCATGGGTGGAGGGAATCAGGAAATAAAAATTGGGCCGGATTATTTTTTAGCTACTTGGGAGGAGTATATTTCTCAATTGGATCAGCCCGTCGGAGATAGTGCCAGTTATTTGACCTGGGCCATTGCCAAAGAAGCCAAGAAGAATGTGAAAGTACTGGTGAGCGGTGTAGGGGCTGATGAGCTATTTGCCGGTTATAATAGACACAAAGCTTTTAAAGCCTACCTTAAGCACCCTCAGTGGTGCTTAAGCAGTTCCCTCTATTATCAAGAAGCCGACAGAAATTCTTTAAAGGCATTCATACTGAACCTTCCCGTACTTTTATAAATTTCGCTGCACTTTATCCCGTACCTGAAGAATTGGGAATAAAGCTAAAAGAGCTTTACCCTTCCTCCGAAGAGGATTTTAAAAATGCATTGACCTATGACCGAAGCCTGTATCTGGTACATGATTTGTTGAAAATTCATGACAATGCCTGCATGGCAAATGGTATTGAAGGGAGAGCTCCATTTTTAGATTGGTCCTTAATTGGCTTAAGTGATTCCATGAAAAATGAGTTTTTTTTGAATACAAAGGCCAAATCCTGGATCAAGAATACTTTGGTAGAGGAGGGCTTGGAAAACATTGCGAAAAGGGAAAAGAGAGGTTTTGGTATTCCCATACTTGAATGGTTTATTAATCATCGGGAGTTTAGAAATAAATTGAGTTCATCTGTTATCGCTTTTGAAGAAAAATATGGCAATTTTGTTTCCAATGAATGGCGACCTTTGCTAAAACACCCTGAAAAAAACATTCATAACCATTATTTGCTTTTATTCAATGTGTTTCTACTTTCAGAGTGGACCAATTTAAACAACCAATGAGAATAATCTATATCCATCAATATTACCTTAACCCTGCACACGGTGGGGCAATAAGGTCATACCATCTTTCTCAGGGATTGTCGAAAGAAGGAGCGGCGATGGAGGTGATTACTGCGCACAATAAGAAACAATACATGCTACGAAAAGATGGGGAGGTAACTGTACATTACCTCCCTGTGCCTTATTTGTCAACCTATTCTATCCGGCAAAGGGTCTTGGCTTTTTATGACTTTTTTAGACAGGCGAAAAAATTAATCAAAGGATTGGCTAAACCGGATTTGTTTTATATTTCCTCTACTCCCCTGACCACAGGATGGATTGGGAGGTGGGCGAAAAAAAAATATGGAGTCCCCTATGTTTTTGAAGTGAGGGACCTTTGGCCGGAAGCCCCTATCCAAGTTTTAAAGATTAGCAATCCAATCCTAAAAAAGGTTTTGTATAAAATGGAGGCTGGAATTTATCGCGAAGCAGAAAGAATTGTGGCCTTGTCTCCCGGAATCCAAAATCATATCAAAGTTTTATTTCCGGAGAAAAAGGTAGCTTTGATACCCAATTTTTCAAACAATGAATTTTTTACTCCCAATCAAAATAAATGGAATGGTAGAGATTTCGATAAGCGTCCACTAAGGATATTGTATTCAGGAGCGATAGGAAAGGTCAATGGCTTGAACACTTTTTTGGATTGGGCATATCTTGCCCAATCTCAGAGGAAGAATTGGAGGTTTGAATTAATGGGTAGCGGAAATGCACTGGGTGAATTAAAGAAGTATGTCCTGGATTTGAAATTGTCCAATGTCTTTTTTGTTCCCTTTGGAAATAAAGAAGCTGTTAAATACCAGTTGGGAAAAGCTGACTTTGCATACATCTCTTACCTTCCCATAGAAGTTTTGGAAAATAGTAGTCCCAATAAATTTTTTGATGCTTTGGCAATGGGTTTACCTGTAATCGTTAATTTTAAAGGCTGGATTTATGACCTCATCGAAAAGGAAAAAATAGGCCTTCTTCACCCAAGAGAGGATCATGAATTGTTGATTGAAAACATTGAACATTTGCAGAAAAACTTAGACCAATATTATCAAATGAGCCGAAACTCTCGGAGAATCGCTGAAACTAAATTCGATAAAATTTCTGCCCAAAAAAAGCTCCACGCTTTTTTGGATTTAAAAAATTGAAATGGCTGAACCCGAATAGGTTATAGCCAAATTTTGATTTGAAAAGCCCTGCTGTTACCCAAATTGTAATTTAGTTTAGCGGTTAATCAGGGTCTTCTTGGTTTGTAACCTGATTCTTTGAAGACCGATCTGGCATCGTCTTGTTCCATTAATTCAGGTAGCGCAATGTCATTATTGGCTTGGTAATCATCTACTATATTCCAGCCTATCCATCTTCCAATTCGACCCGGAGCATCAGGACTGATTTCGTTTGTAAATGGGGCTTCACCAGTATATTTTCTTATTTCAAAAGGGTTGGTTTCAAAGAGCAATTCATTTTCAATAAAGTGCCCCCATATCATTTCCTCATTGGCATAGCTTCCAAGTATCTCATCGGTTTCATAGCCAATAATAAACTCATCAGCAGTACATGGCATTATGGATTTGGTGAAATGATTTTCTTTGCCAAGTAATATCATTTTT
>NZ_CAXBOC010000019.1:0-22802 GCF_963976465.1 uncultured Cyclobacterium sp.
TTTAACGCTTGACATCCAATCTCTGATAACGAATCCCAAAACCTCCAATAGGACAATACTCCTATTTAGATATAAATCACTTTCCTTTTCCTAAAGTTTAAGAATGGAATCTTTTGGAAATTTTATCAGATTTTATTTAAGAATAAAAACGGGCTTAAGCATCAAACTGATTTCTTCTCAGAAACGTCTTCTCTCAATTTTTTTTCTTGACGCTTTACAGACTCTTCATGAATGCAATAAAGTAATTCTTTCATGAATTTTTCGCTAAGATTTTTATCCACACCATTCTTGGTTCTGGATTCCATCACTTGCTTCCAGCGATCTGCCTGAAAAACAGTTAGATTATTTTCACGCTTGTGTGAACCAATTTGATCAATAATGGCAAATCTCTCAGCCAATAGATCTAGCAATTGATCATCCAGGTGGTCAACGGCGTTTCTTAAGTCTTGTAGTTTTTCTGACGGGTGCTCATTTTCTACAGGATTTTTGAAATTAATTTGATCTAAAATATCCCTAAGTTGTTGAGGAGTAACTTGTTGTTTGGCATCACTCCATGCATTATCAGGATCATGGTGTGTTTCAATCATTAAACCGTCTAAGCCGAAATTAATCGCACGCTGAGATGTTTCAAGGATCCCTTTTCTGTTACCTACAATGTGACTAGGATCATTGATTACCTGCATACCTTTCCATAACCTTTTCAAGTGAATTGGCATCGACCAATTTGGCTTATTACGGAATTTCTTGTCATAGGCATCACTGAAACCTCTGTGAATTGCAGCAAGCTTATTTACACCTACTGCTTGAAGTCTTTCCAATGCACCTCTCCATAGTTCAAGGTCAGGATTCATTGGATTTTTCACCATCACTGGAATATCCACACCTTTTAGGGCATCAGCAATCTCCTGAACAGCAAATGGGTTTACAGTTGTCCTTGCTCCTATCCATAAGATATCTACTTCATGCTTTAAGGCCAATTCTACGTGCGCTGCATTTCCTACCTCTGTAGTGATGGGTATATTGAGTTTTTCACGTACGATTTCCATCCATTTCAACCCATCTTCTCCGATACCTTCAAAACTTCCCGGCCTAGTTCTTGGCTTCCAAATACCAGCCCTGAATACATCAGGAATAACTTTGGCGGTGATCATGTCTTGGCAAACCTTTTCGATCTGCTCAGGAGTCTCGGCACTACATGGTCCTGCAATAATCAGGTGCTCATTGTCAAGGCCTAAACCCCAGTCTTTTGTTTGTAAGTGATTTTCCATTTCCTTATTCTTCGGTTTAATATTAAAATAAAAAAGCCCGACTCTCTCGAATCGGGCTTCTATGTTTTTTATCTTTTTCTATTTTTTTTCAAGACAATACGCAGCTCCGATTCGACCTTGGGGACGAAAGTAAAAGTAAAAGAAGCTAAAATACGTAGCTGCGAAATTTTTCATGCGTCAAATGTAACCCTTCCACCTTTAAAAATCAAATAGTTAATGACTTTTTTAATTTTTATTCTGCTATTCATTAGAAATGGATGCCCCTTGAGTAACGCATATAAAACCTCAAACAATTGTATTACAATTACTTGCCACGTAAGCTAGGGTATACTAAGACAGCCTAAAAAATCTATTGAGCCTTACAGTCAAGCCTTTATAATTATCGATAACGCATTTAATAAAAACAATTTTACAGGGTCACTTTCCTGCCATCCTTCTGAATGCTGCAAGTGGGCATGCAACAGAAGTAAGGTAAACCGAATTTTGAGTTCCTCCACTCTTATCAAAACATTCATAAGGAGCACCAAAAGATTCTCCTTTTCGGAAATCATTTGCTTTAAGCTCAGCCAGGTATTCCATTGCTAATTTCTGTGCCAATTGAGGATTACTAAAATGTATAGCGAATGCCACCCAACCGGTAGGCGTCCCCCAATATGCTCCATTTTGATAGGTGTTTTTTGCCGCAAGGGACTTTTCCCATACATGGGTTTCATCAAAATCATGGTCCAAGGGTACATGTCTAATATTGCCCCGATGGCTAATGGTACCTTTTTCATAGGCAGTAGCCAAGACCTCGCTTACATGAGCAAGACTTTCACCATCTAATACACCCAAATAAACAGCCAAAGAAGTCCCCCAAACATCGGGTTGAGAACTTTGCCGGGTAGAAGCTTTTAAAAAACCGCTATCATCATTAAATACTTTTGGGATTGCCTCCTTTATCCTTTCTGCCATTTGTTGGTACCTGAAACGTTCTTTTGGATCTTCTATCAACGAATAAAGCTCAGCAAGCTCTTTGGCTGCCCTGTACTTAAGCAAGGAGGGAAACAATAATTTTCCAGTCATTTGAATTGCATCCCTAAAACCAAAATCCACTCCTCTAAATTTCTCGGAAGCAAAAACCAAATGGTCTATCGGTTCTGCAGGAGGAACCTGAAAAGACAAGGCCAATCTGTCCATCAAAGAAAGCCCATTGATTTTTTCGTTAAGGATAGACAGGTCCCCAACCTCTTTAATATAGGTGTATGCCATATGTACAAACAAAAACTGATCTCCATAGGGAGGCAATGTCCCCCATTTTTCTGTTCCCTGATCATTAAAACTGTAGGTTCCCGGAAAATAAATTGGCTGACTATCATCTATTCTGATATGATCTGCAACCGCTCCCACCGGCACCATACTCCCACCTTTGGTGATCCATGTATTGCCGGCTTGAGTTGATGCAGTGAGTATCAACATGTGCTTTTGTTCTGCAGCTGGAATCATTCCTGTTTCTAAGGCCATGGCATAATCTCTGATCCAGAAGCTGGGGTAGGCATTTCTTCCTCCGGGCCTGATCAATACCCCTCCGGTATTATTTGCACCAAATTTTTCAGAAATGAATTGCTTGGGGTAAATGCGAGAGGCTTCCAGCACTGAAGCAGTAAGTTCTTCCAAAAACTGAAATTGATCCTCAGTCAGGACTGTAGCATTTTGCCCAAAAACAAAAGAAGGAAAAAACCAGAACAAAAGACCTATTAATAAGTTAAACCTTGGATTCATTTGAGTTTATTATTTAGCGGTTGGTTAGCAATGAAGGTATTTAAGGTTTTAGCAAGGGACTTATCACTCCCTTGCTTTTGTATTATAAAATGGTGGAGCGGGTTAACTTCGGTGGTCACCCAGCGACTCCCCTGCCCCAATTCAAATGTAAGCGCCCCGGGAGCTAATTCTTCAAAATACTGATCCGGCCCCATGACTGCATAATACACTGTAGCAAGGTCCCAGCTGGGTCTTTGATCTATTAATGTTTTCTTCTCCATATTCCAGAGCCAATCCCTATAGGCAGTTCTTACGATATTACCGGCATTCAATGTTTCCAAAGATCCCCCTGTAAAAACCTTTGCCCCTGCATCCACAAAGTAAGCTGGTTTTGGAAATTGGTCTATTAAATAATCTGTGTAGACGGCAGTATTATTCTTGTAAAAATTCCAATCTTTCACTCCTCCTACCTTCTTATTGGAGGCACCCAATGCCCCTAATGCTACCCAACGTTTAATTTTCTTACTTACCAGATCAAAACCATTCAAAGGGGATATATTATCCGGAATAGACCTTAACAATTCATACAAAGCCTTGGTATGTCCAATGGTAATATAGGTGACGGAATTATCGGGAGCTTTAGCAAGCAATCTCCTGTTCAATATGGTTTGTTCGTAAGCATCATGATTATGAATCAATGTATTTTTATAAGCTATAGTATCTTTGGCTAGCTTTTCAGCCTGCATTTTATCCTTTGGATCTCCAAAACTCAAATCATGGCTGGCTCCTACAGGTATACGGCTTCTCCCGTAATAGACATTGATCGCATCAATTATCCCCACTCCATAAGGTATTTTACCAGAGCTATAAATAACCCCAAGGATTTCCACTTTATCCTGATCAGCAAAATGATGCAACAGTGCCATGGCCCCAACATCATCACAATCGGATCCCATATCTGTATCCAGAATAACTTTCTCAGTTTGGGCCATTGCAATTTCCACCGCGAAATAAAAAGCAAGAAAAAGAAGCCCAAAAACAAACCTGCCTGATGAAGAATTTCTAAATTTTATTTTATACATAAAGGTCAATTTTAAAGAATGATTGAAACATTCCCACAAGTGGCTTTCGGAAAAGCATGTTTAAATTGTATATTTGAGTGTACATCAAATACTTGGAATATTTTTAAAATTAGGCATTCTGAAATAAAAATCTAGGAGGGAAAAGCTTTAGTTTGTCGATAAATCAAACTTTAAACCCTGTCATTAGTTGTTTTTTTAATATCTTTGCGCACTGAAAATGGGAATAAAACTTGGATTTTCTTTTGACAATCTAAAAGTAGCTTTTGCTCACCTCAGCATCAAGGATCTGAAGAGAATGCGAATGCTCTACAGATTGATGAGATACCCTTTTATAGTAAGGCTAGGGATTTTCTTTACCAAAATCTCTTTCAACCTTGGATTACCTATAAAAGCACCACTAAAACGAACCATTTTTGAGCAGTTTTGTGGAGGAGAGAGTTTTGAAACTTCACAAAAAACTGTGAAAAAACTAGGCAACTACAGGGTAAGTTCTGTGTTGGATTATTCAGTTGAGGGGAAAGAGGAGGAGCACATTCTGGAAGCAACGATGGAAGAAATTCTAAATTCAATCCATAAGGCCAAAGGCAATGTTTTGATACCTTTTGCCGTGTTCAAAGTTTCGGGCATAGCTCCTACTTCAATTTTGACGAAGGTTCAAAGCAAGGAAGTGCTTTTACCGCGAGAGAAAAAAAGATTTGAATTGGCCAAGCAAAGGGTATTTAAGCTCTGTGAAGCAGCGGCCAATTCCGGTGTAAAGTTAATGGTGGATGGTGAAGAAAGCTGGTTTCAAGCGGTTACCGACAACTGGATACTCGAAGCCATGAAACTTTACAATAAGGAAGAGGCGATCATCTACAACACCTTCCAGATGTACAGAAAGGTCATGAGTAGAAGGTTAAAAGATGCTCACCATGAATCAGTTGCCAATAGTTTTTACCTTGGAGTAAAACTTGTAAGGGGAGCATATATGGAAAAGGAAAAGAATCGTGCAAAAAAAGAAGGCTATCCTGACCCCATCCATACCACAAAAGAAGCAACGGATGATGCTTTTAATAAAGCCTTGCAATTTTGCATCAATAATAAACAGAGAATATACCTTGTCAATGGTTCCCATAATGAACTGAGCAATATCATACTGACAGAGCTAATGGAGCTGCACGGTTTGAAAAGGGAAGACAGGAGGTTTTACTTCTCCCAGCTATATGGAATGAGCGATCACATAAGTTTCAACTTGGCCAATGCTGGTTTTAACGTGGTCAAGTATGTACCCTATGGGCCGGTAAAGGAGGTACTCCCCTACCTTGGTAGAAGGATAAAAGAAAATTCAGGAATTTCCGACCAAGTCCTTAAAGAACAGACGATGGTCGAAAATGAAATCTTGAGAAGAAAAAATCTAAAAATAGCATAACAAATATTTACCCATGCAATTACTGAACGAACAGGAGATAGAAAGAAGAAAAGACCGGGAGGCATTACTGAATTTGGGCATTGACCCCTATCCGGCACTCTCCTTTCCGATCAATGCCACGGCAGCAGACATACATCAAAATTACAACAATCGTAAAAACGATTATAAGGGAATTACTATTGCCGGAAGACTAATGACCAGGAGAATCATGGGTTCTGCCAGTTTTGCAGAAATTCAAGACAGTACAGGTCGTCTTCAAATTTACGTTAGAAGAGATGACCTTTGCCCGGATGAAGACAAAACCCTCTACAATAAAGTGTTTAAGAAGCTTTTGGGAATAGGTGATTTTATAGGCCTCAAAGGCTTTATTTTCACGACTCAGACCGGGGAAATTTCTTTACATGTTCAGGAATTTACCTTGCTATCGAAATCAGTAAAACCTCTTCCTGTAGTTAAACGGGACGATGAAGGCAATGTATTCGATGGCTTTACCGATCCTGAACTTAGGTACAGGCAACGCTATGTAGACCTTATTGTTAATCCTGAGGTAAGAGAAACTTTCGTTACCAGATCCAAAATCATTTCCTCCATGCGGAGATACTTTGATGACCGCGGGTGGATGGAAGTCGAGACTCCTATTTTACAACAAGTACAGGGTGGGGCTGCGGCAAAGCCTTTTGAAACACATCACAATGCCTTAGATACCCAATTATTCCTTAGGATAGCCAATGAACTGTATTTAAAGCGATTGATTGTAGGTGGTTTTGACGGAGTCTATGACATTGGTAAAATGTTTCGAAATGAGGGCATGGACAGGACCCATAACCCTGAATATACCTGCATGGAAATATATGTGGCTTACAAAGACTATTACTGGATGATGGAAATGGTCGAAGAACTCATATCACAAATTGCTAACCGTGTTTTAGGTACTACACAAGTGAACCTTGGAGAAAAGGTGATCGAATTCGGGGGTCCCTACAAACGATTGTCCATGTTCGAATCTATTCAGAAATATGCAGGAATAGATGTCAGCCAAATGGATGAAAAAGCACTAAGAGAAGTGTGTACCGAAATGGGCATTGAAGTAGATGACAGCATGGGAAAAGGCAAGTTGATCGATGAAATCTTCGGAGAGAAGGTAGAGGAGCACCTTATCCAACCCACCTATATCATCGATTACCCTATAGAAATGACACCGCTTGCTAAAAAACACAGAAGCAAACCGGGACTGGTGGAAAGATTTGAGTTATTTGTCAATGGTAAGGAAATAGCCAATGCTTATACCGAATTGAATGACCCCATCGACCAAAGAGAGCGATTTGAAGACCAACTCAAATTGGCACAAAGAGGGGACGATGAAGCTATGGGCATGGATGAAGATTTTCTTCGTGCATTGGAATACGGCATGCCTCCAACATCCGGCTTAGGTATTGGAATAGACAGGCTTTGCATGATGCTTACAGATCAAAGCACCATTCAGGAAGTTCTATTTTTCCCTCAAATGAAACCGGAGAAAAAAGTAAAAATAGCATCCGATGAAGACTTTATTGAATTGGGAATAAACCCAGGTCTTATTCCTGCTATCAGAGAATTAAACATCCATACCATTGAGCAGTTGAAAGGGTTAAATCCTAACAAACTTTTCAATGATGTATGCGGGAAAAAGAAAAAACTAAAATTAGATGTACCCAACCCAAGTAAGGAAGAGGTATCAAACTGGATTAACGCGTAAAATCGTCCCAAAATCATAACAAAAACCCCTAAGTAAGGTATACTTAGGGGTTTTTTATTTAAAAGTTGGCCTTTGCTATCACCTAAATTTATTTTCAAAACACCTGTTCTAGTGCTCCCAAAAATAGGGAGGCTCCAAGCCCAAGGCCCGAAGGTAAACATAGCCTTGCCCCCTGTGATGGATCTCATTGTCTATAAAATACATCAAAGTGCAATAAATTTTATTTTCATACTGTCCAAAAGCCAATACAGTCTCTTGAAAATCATCCGTTGTAAGCTTTGGAAACCATTCGTCTATTTCGACGGTAGCCTGATCCCAAAGCTCCAACAATCTTTCTTTACTATTTTCCACCGCAAACGCTTCTTTAAGAGGCTCCCATTCACGCGTCACCAAGCCCTTGATACCGGGGCCAGCAATACCTAACAGCTCTTGGACCATTTCTCCAAACGGCCTCATTTCCCCAATTGTGAAATTAAAAAGTTGCTCTTCGGGAAAAGTTTCAATCACCCTGCGGGTGAGCCCACGATGCCCCTGCCAGTGTTTCAATAATTGCTCTTGTGAAATGATCATTTGCTGTGCTTTCGTTTCCATCTTGATGTTTATTTTAAGTGAATATTTAATCTTGAAACAAACTTACTTACAGCAAGTGACAACCCTATGTCAGTAGTTTTATGAAAATTAAGGCCTTGAAGAAATATTTTTTATCAAAGAAAATATCATTAGTTTTATTCGATATAGCCTCCCATGAACAGATTAAATCGACTTACCGCCATTTTGACCCAACTGCAGAGCAAAAGACATATCTCTGCGGAAGAAATCGCCAATAGGTTTGAAATAAGTCTACGTACCGTATACCGAGATATGCGGGCACTTGAGGAAGCCGGTGTCCCAATAACAGGTGAAGCAGGGAAAGGGTACACTTTGGTAGAAGGCTATCGGTTACCACCGGTTATGTTTGATGAAAAAGAGGCCTTTTCTTTATTATTGGCAGAAAAAATAATTGAAAAATTCAGTGATCAGGAAATAAGCCAACACTTCCAATCTGCTCTGATCAAAATTAAATCTGTACTGAAAGACCAGCAAAAATCAGCCATTGATCAATTGGATGAACAAGTAATCTATTATAAACGTGAATTGGATAGCCCTTCAAAAAATGAAAAAGCCATTCAGCGCATCATGTCTGCCCTAGCAACGAATAAGGTTTTGCAATTTAATTACACCTCCTTTATAAAAGAAGAAAATACGAGCCGATCAGTTGAACCTATAGGCATGTACTTTTCATTGGGAAACTGGTACCTTATTGCCTTTTGTAAACTAAGAAATGACTATAGAACTTTTCGGATTGATCGCATACAAAAAATAAATATTACCGAGGAACATTTCACCACCAACCACCCCTCTTTAAAGTCCTACCTAAAAAAGATGGAGGAGGGCAATCAATTAAAAAAAGTAATCATTCAGATGGATCTCTCTCATGTCAAGTATATTGACAACCACAAATACAATCAAGGTTTCGTCTTGCAAGAAAAGATAGACAATAAAGTCCAACTCACTTTTATGGTTGATTCTATCGAGTTTTTTGTCCGATGGATTATTTCTATAGGGGATATTGTCACGGTTATCTCTCCTAAGGCCCTTTCAGAAAGAATGTCAGCATTGCTGAATACCATGACGAGCAAACTACAAGAATCAAATTCGCGGTAAAAAGCCTAAGGATATATTCCGAGCTTTGACCAGTTAACCTATATGTTGGTCAACAAGGATAATATTTCCATCCGGATCTTTAATAACAAAATTATCAGGGCCTTTACCATTTTCATCGGCTTCCCTTTCAAATTTTAGGCCTTGGGTTTTTAAATTTTGTTGAATTTCTCTAACATCTTGGTAATCTTCAATCACATTGGCATCGGCATCCCAGCCGGGGTTAAAGGTCAAAATATTTTCTTCAAACATTCCTTCAAATAGACCAATTAAGGTGTCACCATTTTTCATGATCAGGTAATGATGTTCTAAGGAACCTGCAAAGGGGCTGAAGCCCAGCTTCTCATAAAATTCTTTGGAAGCTTTTAAGTTTTTTACAGCTAGACTTACTGAGAACGCACCAAGTTTCATAATTAAGGGGTTTTAATTGCAATCAATCAAAGCTCCGATTTATTCTAAATCGAATGAAATAAGATTAGGAGAGGATTTACTTAAAATTTGTAAACCCTCCCTATCATTTATTCTACTTAGGCCAGCGACCTTCTACAATATTCAAGACAGTTCTGAACTTCTTTAACAGCATCCGAACCTTCCGGAATTTTATATTCAAGTTCAATGGTAGCCGGAAATTTGTATTTTTTACTTTGTATTTCACTTAGCAACTCCACAATAGGCGTATCACCCTCTCCCCAAGGTAGATTACCTTTTCCGTTTGCCGGGGTTTGTCGGTCCTTGGTATGCATGCTTAAAATGCGCTTGTGCTTTTTCTGAAGTAGTTCAAAAATATCCTTGTAACCGGCAGCAATATAGTGGCCGGCATCGAGATTCAGTGCATTTCGGGGACTTTGCTCCAAGGCAGTGTCCCAAAAGGTTGGGGTTTGTTGGGTATGCCCATGGTAACCCACTGACATTTTATTCTTTTCTCCCATTTTTCCCAACTTTAATGTCCGCGCATCATTTGCAGGATGTTCTAATGTAACATGGCTGGCACCCAAAGCCCTTGCTGCTTTCATCCCGTAAGCAATTTCAGCATCTGTATTGTTCATCCCAAAAGCTCCTGGTTTAAACGCATAAATACTGACACCTGCATCCTTATACATTTTCTGAATTTCTCGAATTTTTTGAAATCAGTTTTCGCACGCCAAGCGGCCACACTTGCAGCATGGTCTTCCGCCTCTTTTTGCAACTCCATAAACTCCTTGGTTTCATCTGCAGACAACTTGCCTCCATCTCTTTTCTTTCGACGCAAGTTGTTGAATCTGCCTCTATCCATAGTAGACTCAGGAATGCCTGCAAAGGATTCCGCAGGGCCACCCATCAACTCTATGGCACTGATCCCGCTGTCTGTAACATATTTGAGGGTTGCTTCGGCACTTTGGTCCGGCAGTGATCGGAAAGAATAAGTGATACATCCGATCTGTACACCATTTATTTTCGAATCAGGTTTATTATAGTTTTTAATTATTGCAGGAGCACCTTTGATCAAGGATGTTGATGCCAAAGCAATGCCGGCAGTACCAAAAAGGGATTTAATTAAAAACGCTCTTCTATTATTCATTGGAATGGAAATTTAGGTTTAAGTTGTAATATAAGAATTGACTGAATAAATATTATTCTTTTTAAGTCAAAAAGGCCAAATAACTAACTGATTCTCTGAAAAAGATGGATTTGAAAGCAAAAAACCTTAAAGTATGACGTATAGATTGAACCAAAACATTTAAACAAACGGTAAAGAATAATTCATTTTTCTAATAGATACATGGTATAAATTGGAATTTAAAAAGTACCTCTAACATACAAATGTTTTAATTTCCCATCTGCTTAATCATTGATCGGATAGAGTAGATACAATTTAAAAAAAATGAAAAAAACCTTTTTCCTTATTCCCCTTTATATTGTGAGTTTCTATTTTTCATCCCTTCTCCTATCCCATGCACAGACAGCTGAGCCAGAACACATCGTTTTAACTTGGAAGGGTGACCCTTCAGAATCACAAAGTGTAACCTGGAGGACAGGCGTAGTGCTTAATAATCCAATTGCCCAATTGGCGCTAGCCAACTCTTCAAGCATTGAAACGGCACTTGACCAAACCTTTCAAGCCACTATTCAGAAAGTAGAAAATATGGAAGGGGTAGTACATTACTACTATTCGGTTACATTTGAGGGGCTGAAACCCGGAGGCACATACCGTTATAGGGTAGGAGATATTGATAATAAAATGAGTGCCTGGAGTCAATTCACCACTACCAATAAAGAGAAGGAACCTTATTCTTTTCTCTACCTAGGAGATATTCAAAATGAAGTTTTTTCCTGGGGAAGTAGGACTATCAGGGCTGCCTATGCCAAAGCACCAAAGGCAGGCTTCATGTTATTTGCAGGAGATTTGATCAATGATGGTCACCAAGATAGCCAGTGGAAAGAATGGTTTAGGGCATTAGGTCATATACGAACGATGAAACCAATCGTTCCTGTAATAGGAAATCATGAATACGATACTTCCCCTGAAAATCCCGATGAAGAGGTAATTTCAATGTATTGGCAGCCTCAGTTTGAGCTCCCGCTAAATGGTCCGGAAGGACTCGAGGAATCTGTCTATTATATCGATTATAAAGACATGAGACTTGTAGTAATGAACAGTTTGGTTGCTTTAAAATCTCCTGAAGAACTTCAAAAACAAAGTGATTATCTTGAAAGAGTCTTAAGTGATAATCCACAAAAGTGGACAGTTGTGTCTTTTCACCATCCATTTTTTACCGCCAGAGACGGAAGGCATGGAAATTATCCGAACCTTCGTAATGCATGGCAACCTATTTTAGAAAAACACAAGGTGGATCTTGTACTTAAAGGCCATGACCATGTATATGCCAGAGGAGCCCATCAAACCAAAACTATTGAAGTTCCTAAGGGTCAAGCAGGGCCTGTATATGTTGTTTCTGTAGCCGGACCAAAAATGTACGGTATTGTTCCGGAAAAACGTTGGATGGATCGTGCGGGTGTCAATACCCAGCTGTATCAGGTAATCACAATAGATGGCGACCTGCTTAAATACCGTGCTTATACGGTTATGGATGAATTATACGATTCTTTTGACTTACAAAAACAAGACAAAGAATACAATATATTTACAGAGCATATATCAAGTCCAAAAGATCCGGAAAACAACTTTCCTAACGGTACAACACTTCGCTCAAAATAATCTTAACTAACCCAAAAGCAGGAAAGCTGAAAGTGCTTTCCCTTGCTTGTGGGCTAATTCGACCCTTCTATTTTCTTACTTTTTCTTTTAAGTCATCAATTATTTTTTCTATAACATACCGATTACTTTCGAGGTCTATGCCAACCTCCGAGGCCAAAGCCTCCAAATCAGGCTCCCTTTCGGAAGTTATGGCCGTTACAGCCAATCTGGCCAACTCATCCAATTTTTTCAGTTCTTGATTGGATTCTTCCTCAGCTTCCGGTTCAAATAGAAGTTCAAGTGGCATTAATTCTATTTCCTTTCGTAAAATTTCTTGGGCTGTATGCTGCATGGAAGGCCGCAAATAAATGTCTGCAATTTTATCCATACCCAAACCGTATTTATTCAAGGCGTCAATTATTGCTTCAAATCCTTTCTCAGTTAAAGCCGTGGCCTGTATGGTCTCTTCTTTCTCATTATAATAAGCTACTGCAAAATGGGGTGACATTTCCCAGTCTTTTAATCCAAGTCTGTAAACGCCACCGGTATAGGAAATGTTGAAGTCCTTTTCCATTTCTTGCACCTGAGGAATGGAAGTCTTTTCTTCGGTAATCACCATCACCAAAGACTCCCCATCATGCACCACAGTTGGTTGGGTAGAACCTGCAAACAACATCATATATGGCACCGGATTCTTTTGTACATCCTCCATAAGGGCGCCTTCATCCTCAATCATTGGATTGACCTCGGTTGCGTAAAAATAAATATCATCAGGACTAAAGCTTGCATAGCCTGATAGGGGACCATAAGTTTGCCAGCAAGAACCATTGAAGCCTATCAGGTTAAACCATAATTCTTTTTCTCCGTCCCGATCTATAATATCTTTTATAGAAGGTGAATACAATAAATAATTTTCACCTGTAAAAACATCTTCCATTCGGTAAAAATGTTTTTCAGGCTGTTCTTTAATTTCAGCAAAGCTAAATCGCCAAGGATTGGCAGATTGAAAAACCATCCAATCAAACTGTTCTTTCTCAAGATTACTAATGGCAGAATGTTTCAGGTATTTGGTAATGAGTCCTCCGTTTTTCATCAACCGATGGATAATGTATTGGGACTTAAGCATATCATACCATTGTCTACCAAATTTATCCGTGATGTGCCGATAGGCCTGTAGCTTTTGATCTGCCTCTTTTCCTAGCTTATCTTTTTCTGTAGCATAAGACAAAAGAAATCTGTCTAAAATGGCTACGCTTAAGGCTGTATTTTGTTCACAAGCCTGCTTTATCTTAAGAAAATCTTCCATGGCTAAAAGATAAGAGGAAATTAACTTTTCATCAAATGATTTTATTCCGGCAGACAAAGAATCTGCTTATCAAAGGCATTCCTTCCAATAAGACCGGACTTTATCTGTTCTTTCAGCTTACTAAAATAAAAAATCCCGGAAACATAAGTTTACGGGATGAAAGATTGATTGACCTAACCGATAAATAAGGCTACCCTACCCAAACAAATCAGTACTTAAGTACCTATCACCTCGATCGCAGGTTATGCAAACTATAGTTCCGGAGGTTAAAGTCTTGGCAAGCTCAATAGCGGCATGTAAAGCTCCCCCACTACTCATACCACCTAAGATACCTTCTTCTTTGGCCATTCTTCTTGTCATCTGCGTGGCTTGTTCTTGGCTCACATCAATGACTTGATCTACCCTTTCGGGTTCAAATATTTTTGGTAAAAATTCAGGTGACCACCTTCTAATTCCGGGAATACTAGAACCTTCAGTAGGCTGGGTACCCACTATTTGGATGGCTGAATTTTGCTCTTTCAAATACCTGGACACTCCCATAATGGTACCTGTGGTTCCCATTGCTGAAACAAAATGAGTTATTTCTCCATTAGTTGCCTCATAAATCTCCGGCCCGGTGGTATGGTAATGCGCCAAATAATTATCAGGGTTAGCGAATTGATTGAGCATAAAATAGCCTTGGTCCTTAGCCATTTCTTCAGCCAAGGTTCTGGAGTATTCAATGGACTTTTCTGCAGGGGTTAAAATAACTTTCGCCCCATAAGCTTCCATGGCCAACACCCTTTCTCTTGTAGCATTGTCGGGCATTATCAATGTCATTTCAACACCCAATAGATTGGCAACCATGGCCAAGGCAATTCCGGTATTCCCTGAGGTGGCCTCAACCAATTTGTCTCCTTTTGCAATCTCACCTCGGTCTAGTGCAGACTGAATCATATGATAGGCTGCACGGTCTTTTACTGAACCTCCGGGATTTTGCCCTTCCAGCTTGCAATAAATTTTAACCTTAGGATTTACGGGGATATTTTCAAGTTCAATTAAAGGGGTATTCCCTATTAATTCAAATAGCTTCATAGTTGTGATTATCAGGCTTCACTTTTCAACACATAAAAATCTGTGAGATTGGAGGCGTCATCAAGTAATTTGGTTTGATAATAAATTTTACTTTTTGCAGGGATGCTTTTCGTCAGCCAAACATTTCCACCAACCACACTGCCTTTACCAATTACCGTATCGCCTCCCAAAATGGTAGCTCCGGCATAGATCACCACATCATCCTCAATGGTTGGATGTCTTTTCTTATCCGCATCTTCTTTCTTCACACTTAAGGCTCCAAGTGTTACGCCTTGATAAATTTTAACCCTGTCCCCTACAATAGTTGTTTCACCTATCACTATTCCTGTGGCATGATCAATGCAGAAAAACCTTCCTATACTTGCACCGGGATGAATATCCACACCGGTCTTGCTATGCGCGTGTTCCGTGATCATTCGAGGAATTAAGGCAACCCCCAAGCGATGTAACAAATGCGCTACTCTATAGGCCGAAATCGCATAAAATCCCGGGTAACAACGAATAATTTCAGTTTTTGACTTAGCTGCCGGGTCACCTTTAAACATGGCATCCAGGTCTTCGTGTAATTTATCATAAACCTCATTCTCAAGTTCATCGAAAAATTGGCTAGCCAATGCCTCTCCATCAGACTGATGAAGTGCAACGTTCTTTCTTAGAATTGCACCAAGTTGCAAGTTTAATTCGGAGAATTTTGCCTGCAAGCTAGCCTTATCTTTCAATACTTCATTTGCATGTTCAGGAAACATGAGTCCTAAAACTTCACCAAAAAATCGATTGATGACCTTGGGAGAAGGACAGCCCGGGCATAGGCTGTGGGCCTTTTGTAATCGGCTTAAGAATGGGTCCATACTTTATTTACTACTTTAGAATACAAAACCGACACGGAAAACATATGGTTCATTATAATTTGACCTTTTGTTGTCATAACTGAAATTATACAAGGCCATGATATTCATTCCACCTCTATCTCCGAAAGGAACAAAATAACCTGCCCCTCCAAATAATCCAGGTACCCACTCTCTATAATAAGTCACTTCGTTGTTCGCGCCTATATACGGCACTTCCAAATTCAAAGATTCGTATTCAGCATGCAGAAATATTTGACGAAAGATATTGTATCGGTTAAACACCCTTCCACCATATACATGTGAAACACCATCTATGTAATTCTTATTATTGTAATACTGATAGGTAGCACCTATGCCCGCAGAATACTTCTCAGTAATCATGGCTCCGGCCAAAGGGGAAATGTCTATATAAGTAATCCTTCCAAGCTGCAGGCTAAAGTTTCCTCCAAAATACAGTCTTTCTGACAAAGGTGGGTTTTCCTCCTCGTAGATAACACGCTGCGCATGAACCTCGTTATTAAGGCAACAAGCAAAAAATACCGCCAACAAAGCGGATAGCACAAATTTATTCTTCCTTAATGACATACAAGTCTTCCGTTTTTCTTTTCATCAAATAGCGTTCACGAGCAAATTTCTCAAGCAACTCAAAATTGCTTAGCAATTCCTCTCGTTCAATTTGGATTTTCTCCTTTCGTTCTTGATAAAATTCCTTTTGCTTCTCAAGTTCATTTAACTTTGAACGAAGTTTGAAATGGCTGATGATATCATTGCTATCAATAAAAACCATCCAAGTAATGAATAAAACGGTAAAAACGAAGTAGAAGTTTTTGGTATACTTTAAATATTTGGCCATAATCTGCTTCAATGTTTGTACAAATATATCAAAAGAAATACAATCCTGCCTTCAAGGTACTCGAAAATAAAGGAGAATCCATTTTTTAGGTTTGCCAATACCCTCGCTAATTCCATTCCCCTTGAATACAACGGGACACTACCGTTTTATTGATTAATGTTTATTTGGCTCAATCATTGGAATAAAAATCAAAGCAAAAAAAAACCTTTTCAGGAAATTCCCGAAAAGGTTTTTTATTTATTTTTGGCAAGGGATTAAAATTTTAACCCTGGGAAGTAAGCTGAATCCCCTAATTGCTCCTCAATTCTTAACAATTGATTGTACTTGGCCATTCTATCAGACCTGGAAGCAGAACCGGTTTTGATTTGTCCGGTATTCAATGCTACAGCAAGGTCAGCAATGGTAGAATCTTCAGTTTCACCGGAACGGTGAGACATCACAGATTTGTATTTGTTTCTATGGCAAAGATCCACTGCATTGATGGTTTCTGTCAAAGAACCGATTTGATTTACTTTCACCAAAAGTGCATTGGCAATGTTTTCATCAATTCCTTTTTGCAATCTATCCACATTGGTTACAAACAAGTCATCACCAACGATCTGAATTTTGTCACCGACATATTCAGTCATTAATTTCCAACCTTCCCAATCATCTTCTTGCATTCCATCTTCAATGGACTTGATAGGGTATTTGCTTACCCAATCCTTCCAGTAATCCGCCATTTGAGCAGAGGTCAATTCATCACCGGTAGATTTTTTGAATACATAAAGTCCTTTTTCTTCATCGTAAAATTCAGAAGAAGCCGCGTCCATGGCGATAAAAACATCTTCACCTGGTCTAAAACCTGCTTTTTCAATGGCTTGAAGTACCACTTCTACAGCTTCCACATTGGAGCGTAAGTTAGGAGCAAATCCACCCTCATCTCCAACGTTTGTACTTAAACCTTTGGCTTTCAATACGGCTTTAAGGTTATGAAAAATTTGGGTTCCCATTCTCAAAGATTCAGAGAAAGAAGAAGCACCAGCAGGCATTACCATAAATTCTTGAAAATCGATGGCATTATCCGCATGAGAACCTCCATTTAGAATGTTCATCATTGGCACAGGAAGTGTATTGGCATTCACTCCACCAATGTATCTGTAAAGCGGCTGTCCGGACTCCATGGCTGCAGCCTTAGCAACGGCTAGGGAAACACCCAAGATAGCGTTAGCGCCAAGCTTCGACTTGTTGTTGGTCCCATCCAGGCTCAACATGATGTCGTCAATTTGATTTTGCTCAAAAATATCAAATCCGATAAGTTCTGGAGCAATAACATCATTTACATTAGCAACGGCTTTTAGCACACCTTTGCCCATATAAACATCCTTGTCATTGTCTCTAAGTTCTACAGCTTCGTGAACGCCTGTTGAAGCGCCACTAGGTACAGCTGCTCTTCCAAAAGCACCGGTTTCAGTAAAAACATCTACTTCTACAGTAGGGTTTCCACGGGAGTCTAAAATTTGTCTTGCGTGGATCGATTGAATTAATGTCATATCAATATAAAGGTTAATGAATTATTTCTGAATTTGTGAAATAAATTGATCAAATAAATACCTTGAATCATGTGGCCCGGGAGAACTCTCCGGGTGATACTGAACAGAAAAAGCCGGTTTATTGGTAAGTTTAATACCTGCAACCGTACCATCATTTAAGTGGTAATGAGTTATTTCCAATTCTTTATTGTTATCAATATCATCTTTATTCACCACAAAACCATGATTCTGAGAGGTAATTTCGCTTTTACCTGTCAAAATATTTTTGATTGGGTGGTTGAGGCCTCGGTGACCATGATGCATTTTGTAAGTTCCTACACCACAAGCTCTTGCCAGAATCTGATGGCCAAGACAAATGCCAAAGAGTGGTTTACCCAAAGTTAAAATTTCTTTGGTGGTATCTACAGCATATTCCATTACTGCAGGATCCCCAGGCCCATTGGAAAGGAAGTAAGCATCCGGATTCCATTTTTCCATTTCCTGCAGACTGGTTTTGGCAGGATAAACCTGGCAATAGACACCTCTGTCTACAAGGCAACGTAAAATATTACGTTTGATCCCATAATCTACACAAGCGATTTTAATGGGCGCATCAGGATCCCCTATAAAGTAAGGGCTTTTGGTAGAGACGGTTGAAGAAAGTTCAAGCCCATTCATATCCGGCACCTTGGCCAATTCGGCCTTTAGGCTTTCTACATCTTCATATTCTGAACTAATGATGGCATTCATTGCTCCTTTAGACCGAATATGCCTTACCAATTTCCGTGTATCTACATCAGCAATACCGGTAATATTATGATGTTCTAGATATTCTTGAAGAGAGGATTTAGCATCTACTCTACTGTAAATATTGGAGAAGTCATTGACCACAATTCCTGCGATCAAAGGCGCTTCAGACTCTGATTCTTCATCAATCACACCGTAATTTCCTATGTGAGGTGTGGTATTGACAATAATTTGCCCAGTATAGGATGGGTCTGTATAAATCTCTTGATAGCCGGTCATCCCTGTATTGAAACAGATTTCACCTCCATTGGTGCCATGGCTACCAACAAGGCTTCCGGTAAACACAGTACCATCAGCTAAAAGAAGTATTGCTTTTTTCTTTTTCATATCAAATTTTGCTATGCAAATTTAAGAATTTTCTAATTTGTAGAAAGCTTTCGGCCAAAAGGATATAAAAAAAGGGACTGAACAAAAAGTCCAATCCCTATTAAATATTAAAGAAAGAATCGCATAGATTAAATTACTCTGCTTTTTTATCTTCATCCTTATTTTCAGTCGTTTCATCCGAAACATCTGCAGAAGCGTCTGCTTCAGGTGTTTTTTCAGCTTCAGGACTTTCTTTAGCTTCAGTAGTAGTAGCAGCTTCAGCTGTTCCTTTTCCAGAACCTCTTCTACTTCTTCTACTTGCTTTCTTAACAGGTTTGTCCTCTTTCAACATTAATTCGTTGAAATCCACCAATTCAATGATACACATTTCAGCGTTATCACCCAATCTAAAACCAGTTTTGATAATCCTTGTATATCCACCTGGACGGTTACCAACTTTCTCTACTACTTCTCCGAAAAGAAGTTTGATGGCTTCCTTGTTTCTAAGGTAGCTAAATGTTATCCTTCTATTGTGAGTAGTATCTTCTTTGGCCTTAGTGATCAAAGGTTCGATATATTTCCTCAACTCTTTGGCTTTGGCAAGGGTGGTACTGATACGCTTGTGTTCCAAAAGAGACTTGGCCATATTCGAAAGCATGGCCTTTCTATGTGAGGCGGTTCTACCCAAATGGTTAAATTTCTTACCGTGTCTCATTTTTAATTATTCTTCATCAAGTTTATACTTAGACAGATCCATACCGAAGGTCAAGCCTTTTTCCTGGATTAGTTGTTCCAATTCTGCCAAAGATTTCTTACCAAAGTTCCTGAATTTCATCATGTCAGAAATTTCAAGTTTGGCCAGATCTCCAAGACTCTTTACATCAGCAGCTTTCAAACAGTTATAAGCTCTGACAGAAAGATCCAAATCGCTCAAAGAAGTTTTAAGCAGTTTCCTCATGTGAAGGTATTCTTCATCAATTGGTTCGATGGCACCACTTCCGGGAGCATCGATAACCATTGTTTGATCAGAAAACAACATGAAGTGTTGAATCAATATCTTGGCAGATTCTTGTAGGGCTTTTTCAGGATGTATAGATCCGTCAGTGCTAACTTCCATGATCAATTGCTCATAGTCAGTCTTTTGCTCCACCCTGGTATTTTCGATCCTGTATTTTACATTCTTAATAGGTGTAAAAACAGCATCTACAGAAATAGTACCATAAATCTGTTCTTTAGGCTTGGATTCTTCTGCTGGAAGGTATCCTCTACCTTTATCAATGGTAAGTTCTATTTCAAGGTTTTTTGATTTATCCAAGTGACATATGACCAAATCAGGATTCAAAACTTCAAAAGAGGTTGTGTATTTGGCAATATCACCTGCTGTAAAAACATCCTGATTTTTTACTTCCACTGTAATTTTATTATCAATGGCATCATGGATTTTTTTAAATCTAACCTGCTTAAGGTTAAGGATAATATCTGTAACGTCTTCAACCACTCCCTCAATACTGGAGAATTCATGTACTACACCGGGTAATTTAACGGCTGTAATAGCATATCCTTCCAGTGAAGACAAAAGAATCCTTCTGAGGGCATTTCCGATGGTAACCCCGTACCCTTTTTCAAGTGGCTTAAAGGTAAACAGTCCGTGAAAATCGTCTGCTTTTTCCATTACCACTTTCTCTGGCATTTGAAATGCTAATATGGACATATCTTTTATTCTTTTTATAGGAATGTAAATGATTACTTAGAGTACAATTCAACGATAAGTTGTTCTTTAATGTTCTCAGGAATATCTTCTCTTAAGGGAACACTTACAAACTTACCACTTAGGGACCCATTGTCCCATTCCAACCAACTGTATCTGGTTGTTCCTTTGCCTCTTAAACTTTCGGTTATTGCTTCCAAAGATTTAGATTTCTCTCTAACAGCAACAACATCACCTGGCTTCAATTGGAATGAAGGAATGTTAACAACAGTACCATTTACAAGAATATGCTTATGGGATACCAATTGACGAGCTCCTCTTCTGGTTGGAGCAATTCCAAGTCTATAAACCGAGTTATCCAAACGACCTTCCAACAACTGCAACAAGTTTTCACCGGTAACTCCTTTTTTCCTGGAAGCGGTATCAAACATTTTAGCAAATTGTCTTTCCAATACACCATAGATGTATTTGGCCTTTTGTTTCTCCATCAATTGAATGGCGAATTCAGACTGTTTTTTACGTCTTCCTCTGCCATGCATTCCCGGAGGATAATTTTTCTTTTGAAGCACTTTGCTTTGCCCTTCAATGGGCTCGCCAAATTTTCTGGCAATTTTTGCTTTTGGACCTCTATATCTAGCCATGCTATATTTTCTTTAAATTAAACTCTTCTGCGTTTTGGAGGACGACAACCGTTGTGAGGTAGTGGAGTAACATCAGTTATAGTAGTTACATCCAATCCTACATTTTGTAGGGTTCTGATAGCAGATTCTCTACCCGCTCCAGGACCTTTCACAAATACTTCGATCTTTCTCAGACCGAGGTCATACGCAACCTGCCCACAGTTTTGAGCAGCCATTTGAGCAGCATAAGGAGTGTTCTTCTTAGAACCCCTAAATCCCATCTTACCAGCAGAAGCCCAAGAAATCACTTGTCCTGAATTGTTGGTAATGGAAATAATGATATTGTTGAAAGAAGCTTTGATATGGGCCTGTCCCACAGCTTCAACTTTAACAACCCGCTTCTTAGCCTTTGTCTTTTCGTTTCTTTTCTGAGCCATAATCTATGTCAGGATTTATTTAGTCGCTTTCTTCTTGTTGGCAACAGTTTTTCTCTTACCTTTTCTGGTTCTGGCGTTGTTTTTAGTTTTTTGGCCACGAACGGGAAGTCCCTTTCTGTGTCTCAAACCTCTATAACAACCAATATCCATCAACCTCTTGATACTCAACTGTACTTCAGATTTAAGTACACCTTCAGTCTTGAATTCTTCAGAAATGATATTCCTGATAGCAGTAGATTCATCATCTGTCCACTCTCCGGCTTTCTTGTCTAAAGAAATACCTGCTTTATCTAGTATGGCTTTAGCCGTACTTCTGCCGATACCAAAAATATAGGTAAGGCCTATTACACCACGTTTATTGTCCGGTATATCGACACCTGCAATTCTAGCCATAGTATTTAACCTTGTCTTTGTTTAAACTTCGGATTCTTTTTGTTGATGACATAAAGCTTTCCTTTTCTTCGGATCACTTTGCAGTCAGCACTTCTTTTCTTAATAGATGCTTTAACTTTCATATCAATACTAATTTTCCTATTTGATACTCCTTAATCGCTCCCTATCAACTTACTTGTATCGATAGACAATTCTACCTTTGGTAAGATCATAAGGGGACATTTCTAACTTAACCTTATCTCCGGGCAAAATTTTGATGTAGTTCATCCGCATCTTTCCGGAAATATGTGCAATCAATTGGTGACCATTCTCAAGTTCCACCTTAAACATTGCATTAGACAATGCTTCAACGATGGTACCGTCCTGTTCAATAGATGCTTGTTTAGCCATAATTAAAATTTATAATTCTCTTCTATAAAACGATGTGTTGTCAAGATTTCGGTTCTATTCTCTAGTATCGCTACAGTGTGTTCATAATGAGCAGAAGGCTTTCTGTCAGCAGTCCTGATCGTCCAGCCATCTCGTTCTTGAACCACATTACGGGTACCCAAGTTAACCATTGGCTCTATTGCTATCACCATCCCTCCTTTAAGTTTGGCCCCACTCCCTCTTTTTCCCCAATTGGGAACTTCAGGTGATTCGTGCAGCTGCTTACCAACTCCGTGACCTACTAATTCTCTAACAACAGTATATCCTTTTGCTTCTACAAATTTTTGTATTGCATTACCGATATCACCAACACGGTTACCAAAAACCGCTTTTTCTATCCCTAAATAAAGGGATTCCTTTGTAGCTTTTAAAAGTGCAATCGTTTTGGGAGAAACTTCACC
>NZ_CAXBOC010000020.1:0-22013 GCF_963976465.1 uncultured Cyclobacterium sp.
GTAAAACATTTGATATGGGTCCTGCATTCCTGCTGAATACTGAGAGTAATTGGTCCAATTACTGATCCTTGTTTCATCAGAATCTGTCCATTGCCAAAGCGGAGCCTCGGGGTCATTGGTACCGAAATTAGGATCTTCGATTACATAGGCAGCTGCCCTTGATTCATCCATCATTTGTAAAAATTGATCCCGATTCAATACTTCCACTTTATTTAGCATGGATTGAATACCTGATGTTGCATTGATGGAAATGCTGGGCTTACCGGATTTACCTTTTTTAGTAGTAACCAAGATGACACCATTGGCAGCCTGAGTACCATAGATGGCACTTGATGAAGCATCTTTTAATACCTCTATGGATTCGATATCTGCAGGATTAATTGAATTTAATGGGTTTTCAGATTTATTGTAGCCATCTTTAATTGGAAAGCCGTCAATTACAATCAGAGGACTGTTGCTCGCATTAATTGAACTTACTCCTCTGATCACAATGTTGGATCCCCCTCCCGGTGCCGAATTATTGTTGGATATTCTCACTCCCGGCATTTTTCCTTGCAAGGATTGTACAAAATTGGATGAAGGTCGGTCTTTAAGATCTTCTGCGGATGCTGAGGAGATAGCAGTAGAAATATCTTTTCTTTCCTGTGTACCATAACCAATTACCACTACTTCGTCAAGTGCTGATATGTTTTCCTTTAATGTAACATTCAGTATGGTACGACTTCCGATTGCGATGGTTTGTTTTTCAAATCCTATAAATGAGAAAACCAAAGTGGCATTTTCGGGTACAGACATTGAATAGCTCCCATCAATGTCCGTAACAGTGCCTACAGAAGTTCCTGGTATAGATACTGTTACTCCAGGCAATGGTTCGCCGTCAGGATCTGTTACAACTCCCTTTATGGTTATATCGGCTAAAAGGAATTTGTACAATGATTTATGTTCCTTACTAATTGTGGTAGATGAACTAAAATCTGGCTTTGCCAATGCCGGATTAAGAGACATCGTGCTACCGGTTAATGAGGCCAGTAGGAGGCCTGTGAATAAATTTCTACGTCCTATGCACCGTAGAGGTATACTTTTTTTCATAGCATTTGGGTTTATAGTTAAATTTGATGTTATAATATTTACATGAATATCAGTTTGTTATGTGATAAATGGTATCGGATATTTTTAATTACTTATTTTTTATAATCATTGGAATATTTTTCACCAATATATTTCTATATTATATGATGGTAACGTTCACAAAATGAGTTATTTGGTATATGGTTAAAATTGAATTTAGTGTTTAAGTACAATTATTAGTTGGGAAATTAATACTATATTAAAAGGTAATTATAAAAAAATAATTTAAAATAAAAAAGGTGTAATGATTTTGATAATATTGAAAAGCTGAATTTTTTAGTTTTTGAGAACCAATTATTTTATTGATTTTTTAATAAAACAATTATTTTATAATTATAACAATAGTAAAAATTTAATTGGTATTGATATAATTTAATAATATGTTATTTTTTTATTATAATGACAAATAAAGATAAGTGGAAATTTTGTACATATTTTTTCAAAATTTAATCTAAACGGTTGTGGGATAATCCAAATATGATACATGTAACTTTCGGCATGATATTTGGAAAAACCTTAAAAGTTCATTAAGGGAATATAAATCCAAATCCTTTTAGGGCTTAACGTTGAAAGTGGTAAGGAAGCCAATTAATGTTCAGAGTTGGGGGAAGTTTGGGTTTAAAGAGATTTGGATTTAGACGTTGGCGTGAAGTAAATTTTGAATGACTTAGGTTATATTCAATTAAATTTTTAGTAAATAAAAAACTTTATTTTCACGAAGTTCCCCAAGTGGTAATATTTATATATTCAAAATAATAACTCAAATGCGAAAAAAAACGATAATCAGTATAGGGATAATTATTAGTTTATTACTCATATTAAGATTGTTTCTACCAAGCATTGTGCTTCATTTCGTCAATAAAGAGCTGAAGGATATGGACGAATATACCGGTAAAGTGGAGGACATAGATATTGCTTTAATCAGAGGTGCTTATGTCATTGATGGAATTGAAATCTTAAAAAGAGACACTGGTCAAACAGCAGCTGTAGACACCGTACCCTTTTTTTCATGTCCAAATATTGATTTATCAATTCATTGGAAGGCTTTGTTTGAAGGGAAAATAGTAGGTGAGCTTTTGGTGAATCAACCCAAGTTAAATTTTGTGCATACCCCAAGTGTTGACCCCGAAGTAAAGCAAGATACTTCCGACTTGAGAGGTTTAATCAGGGAATTGATGCCTTTGGATATCAACCGGTTTGAGATCAAACAAGCAGAAGTTCACTATATAGACAACTTATCTAAACCGGAAGTGGATGTATTTATTTCAGATTTAAATATTCTTGCAACTCATTTAACCAATAATCCGGTGGAAGGAGATTCTCTACCCTCTTCCCTGAATGCAAATGGCAGTACATATGGTGGTGTATTCAATTTAGATGTGAAATTAAATGCCTTAGCAGATCAGCCTACTTTTGATATGAATGCTGAAATTGAAAAAGTGGATATGGTCGGATTGAATGATTTTTTGAGAGCTTATGGAAATTTTGATGTGAAAAAAGGAGAGTTCAATGTTTTCACAGAGTTTGCTGCTAAGGATGGTAACTTTAAAGGCTATGTAAAGCCATTAATAAAAGATTTGAATGTGGTACAATGGAACAAAGAAGAGGGGAATATGCTTCAAGTTTTGTGGGAGACCCTCGTTGCGGGAGCTGCAGAACTATTTGAAAACCAGAAAGAAGATCAATTGGGTTCGAAAATCACCATAGAAAATACCTTCGAGAATCCCGACATTCATACCGGTCAGGCCATAATGATAATATTGAGAAATGCTTTTGTTCAAGCTTTAATGCCATCAATTGAGCAGTCTATTAATTTAAATAATATTGAGGAAAAGGAAAGTAGTACAGGCTTTTTTGAAGGTATATTTAAGGGGGATAGTGGAAATTAAGAATTGTATAATTTTTCATTGCTGTCAGAGAAACCATTTTTTAACTGTTTCCTCCATTGCTAATTGTATTGCTTATCAGATACAATTTAGTTTTATAAACAGGTCCATGCATTTATTAACAATTAGGCATAGGCAATATTTTAATTATATCAGGATTAAGAGTTTTTTGGGTAAGGTCTATTAATGATTATACTTTTCAAGTAATAAATAATATTTTTACCTAATTTTAAACGTCAATCGACATAATTTTTATTGTTAATACCTTGATAGGGTAGAAGATTGAAGGTGTATTGATGAATCTGAGTTAAGATAAATTTTGATAAAATATGATGAGGTTTTTGAGTTGTGACTGGGGAACAAGTTCTTTTAGGTTACGGATTGTCAATCTAAATGATGGAAGTATAGAAGGTGAGCATTTAAATGAAATGGGCATACAAGCTACCTATCATAAGTTCTTAGAAGCTGGTAAAGAGGTCGATAGAGTTAAATTTTATTTCGACCAATTAAAAAAGGAGATTAAGCAAATGGGTGAAAATCTTCATGTCAATTTAGAAGGTATGTTGATCGTTTGCTCGGGTATGGCCTCTTCAAGTATAGGGTTTAAAGAACTGCCTTATGCAGATTTGCCAATTGATGTTAAAGGTAATTCGGTAGGGTTGGATTACTTTCCTATTTCTAATGATTTTGACCATTCCTTGCTGTTGGTGTCCGGGCTAAGGAGTTCGGACAATGTTATGAGAGGGGAGGAGACTCAACTGATAGGTGTGGTGAGGCAGTTGGAAAATTTCTCAGGCGAAGGTATTTTTATTTTTCCGGGGACTCATTCAAAGCATATTAGGGTAGAAGACTATAAGGTAAGCGATTTCAAAACCTATATGACTGGGGAAGTATTTCAGTTAATGGCTTATCAAAGTATTTTATCAAAAAGTGTAAAAACCGACTCCAATGAAAGTTACGAAGAGGTATTTAAAGTTGGCGTTAAAGAGGGTGCTTCAAATGCTTTATTATCTGTGTTTTTTAAGACGAGAACAAACGAATTATTTGGCCGCTATACCAAAGAAGAAAACTTTCATTATTTAAGCGGTTTGTTGATTGGAAATGAACTGAGTAATTTGGTGGAAGAAAAGGATTCCAGTATTTATCTCTGTTCCGAGGGTAGATTGCATTCAAATTATGCGATTGGAATGGAAACATTGGGAATCAAAGCTGAAGTTTTACCTCGAGAGTGGGTTCGCAAATCAGTAATTCATGGTCAAATTCAAATATTGAATCAAAATATTAACAATGAAAAAAACATTTTCCTGGGAAGCTTTTGATAAAGCTCCCATCGTAGCCATTTTCAGAAATTTAGATAGCGATGATTTGCTTCAGGTCGCTGAATGTTTTAAAGTTTCAGGCCTTTCCACTATGGAAATCACATTGAACTCGAAAAATGCCACAGAGGATATCACTCGCTTGGTCAATGAATACGGCGATGAACTAAATATAGGGGCTGGAACCGTTTGTGATATCAATGACTTGCATGCTGCTTTAGGTGCAGGGGCTCAGTTTATCGTTACTCCAATATTAGATCAAGAGGTAATTCAATATTGCGTGGCCAATCAGGTTCCGGTATTCCCGGGAGCTTTCACCCCCACAGAAGTTTATAAAGCATGGAAATTAGGAGCCAATATGGTCAAGGTCTTTCCTTCTTCCGCATTAGGGCCGAGTTATATCAAGGACTTATTAGGACCTTTGGATACTATTAAATTGTTGCCTACCGGTGGTGTCAGTAAGGACAATATTTCGGCCTATTTTAAAGCAGGTGCATCTGGTGTAGGTGTTGGCAGTGCAGTGGTGCCAAAATCTTTCTTACAGAACAAAGATTGGGAAGGTCTTAAAAAACACCTAAGTCAATTTTTAAAAGCCTATCAGGATACTGATTAATATGCCGAATTAATTCTACTATTTCGGCTATTTTATATTTCCCCCATTATATTTTATTTAATAAACCCATGGATCAAACGCTCTATCTATTTATTATTACCTCTTTGTCTATATTGTTGTTGTTGGTATTAGTGATGAAATTAAAGGTGCATGCCTTTATTTCTTTATTATTGGCCAGTTGTTTTGTAGGCTTGGCATCAGGTATGCCATTTATGGAACTTATAGGTAGTCTTCAAAAAGGCATGGGTGATATTTTAGGTTTTATAACCATTGTTGTTGGCCTTGGAGCTATTTTAGGTAAATTGTTAGAGGTCTCCGGGGGTGCACAAACCATGGCTCATTTTTTAATTAAAGGGTTTGGGGAAAAGAGAACTTCTTGGGCATTAATGCTAACGGGTTTTATTGTATCTATACCGGTATTTTTGGATGTAGGCTTTATTATCTTAATTCCATTGGTTTATGCCTTAGCCAATAAATCAGGGAATTCATTATTACATTATGCCATTCCTCTATTAGCAGGAATGGCTGTTACACATGCCTTTATACCACCTACTCCCGGGCCGGTGGCTGTTGCGGAAATATTAAATGCTCCTTTAGGTTGGATGATAATTTTTGGGGTGATTGTGGGGTTGCCTTGTGCGATATTGGCAGGGCCTATTTTTGGTGAGTATATTTCTAAGAAAATATTTGTACCTGTTCCATCACATATAGAGTTTAAGGATGAAGCGACAAGTAATGCTTCTAAAAGTGACTTTTATTTAATAGCATTTATAATTATTCTGCCATTGATATTAATTTTAATTGCTACCACCTCCAATTTATTAGTAGAGACGGGTTATATTAAGGGAGATAATTATTTGCTAGAAATAGCCCAATTTTTAGGACATCCATTTATTGCCTTGACCATAGCAACGCTTGTGGCCCTATATTTTTTAGGGTATAGAAAAGGTTACAAGGCCAAGCAATTGCTTGAATTTTCGGACAGGGCCCTTGCTCCGGCAGGACTTATTATTGTGATCACAGGTGCTGGTGGGATGTTCAAAGAGATTTTGGTGCAAAGTGGTGCAGGAGAAGCACTTGCAGAAGTATTTATAGCCTATAATGTAGCTCCCATTGTTATGGCTTATCTGATTGCGGTCATTATTCGGATCATTCAAGGGTCGGCTACTGTGGCCATGGTGACCGCTGCAGGTATGATCTCTCCAATAATAATTGATATGGACATGTCTGATCCCCATAAAGCTTTAATTGGGATTGCTATAGCAGCAGGAGCGTGTATATTATCTCATGTTAATGATTCTGGGTTTTGGTTGGTTAAGAAATATTTAAATATAAGTGAAAAAGAAACCTTACAGACCTGGACTACATTAGAAACAATAATATCCCTAACAGGATTTTTAATTGTTCTTACTATTTCCATTATTTTTATGTAATTAACTAAAAACTAGTAGGTTGAGTTTGTTATATTAAATTTTAAATATATATTTATGTATATATAACCCATAAATATGTATGTTATGAAACAATCCTACAGTGTTTTAAGCTTTATTTTTCTGCTATTTATACTGCCAATGGGCTTAGTATATTCTCAGAATGGGATTCCCGATAATAAGGGAAAGGAATTTTGGTTAATGTTTAACCGGAATAATGATAATATTGGAATTAATCTAGATCTTTTTATATCAGGTGAAATACCAACAACAGGTAAAGTGATACTACCTGATCAAACAGAATTAGATTTTTCTGTAACTCCAGGTATTATTACCACTGTTGATATTCCTAATAATTTTATTGGCTCTGTAGCTGATGGAAAACAAAATAATGGAATATATATATCTGCCGAAAGTGAAGTTACAATTTATGGACTTAACCAAAGGACTTATTCAACTGATGCTTTTTTAGCTCTTCCCACAGATATTTTAGGACAAGAGTATTTGATAATGTCTTATACAACCTTGAGGGCAAGTGTTTCTATAGCTTCGGTTTTAGGAGTTGTGGCTACAGAAGATAATACTACTATAACCATAGTACCTGCCTCGAATACCACCTCGAGAACCGCAGGAGTTCCTTTTGATATTACTTTACAAAAAGGAGAAACATACCAATTAGTGGCCGCAGTTTCTGGTGGTGATCTTACTGGAAGTATCGTAACTTCAAATAATCCAATTGCAGTATTTAGTGGTCATACATGTGGAAATGTACCTCAGAATATTACGGCTTGTGATCATATGGTTGAGCAAATTCCTCCAGTAACTTCTTTGGGACAAAATTTTGTCACAGCCCCTTTAGCAACAAGAAGTCAAGGTGATATTTTTAGGATAGTAGCCACAAAAGATGGGACGAATGTTTCCGTGATTGGTTCCGAAGGATTCAATGATAGCTTCACTCTAAATGCCAATGAGTTTAAGGAATTAAATATACCAAGTAATGTATATGCTAAAATTGAGTCAGACCAAGCCATTTTAGTCGCTCAGTTTTCGAAAGGCCAAAGTTCAGACGGAGTCATCTCTGATCCATTTATGATGTTGATACCACCTTTTGAGCAATTTCAAAATAATTATACGGTAAGTACACCCGCTACCGGTTTTAGCAATCATTATATAAATCTGGTAGTACCTATTTCCCAAAAGGGTAATATTACCTTGGATGGAAGTTTATTGAGCCCGGATATTTTTACAGATATACCCGGATCTACCTTTGCCGGATCACAGGTAAAAGTGGAAGAGGGAACCCATAATATGTCTGGGAATTTGGCTTTTGGGGCTTTTATGTATGGCTTTGGTAGCTATGATTCCTATGGATACCCCGGTGGTCAGGCACTGGCTAGCGTGGAGCAAGTGCGAAATATTAATTTGGATTTGGAGCAAGAAATTCAGCAAGGAACTACCTATTGCTTCAATTCTACAGTAACAGATGATGAAGGTGTCCCTATTTTTGGTGTTAGGGTAGACTTTGAAGTGGAAGGTGTCAATGAGAAAATAGGCTTTGGAGTGACGGATGAGCAGGGTATCGCTAATTTCTGCTTTGATGCTCTCAATGAGGGAACCGATAATATTATGGCTTCGGTTGGAAGTACTACTGCAGAAGCTACGGTTACCACATCTATTCCTAGACCTGATCAAGTGCTGCTTACCGCTTTGCCTGAATCAGTAACTTTGGGAGAAGAAATATGCCTCAGCAGTCAGATTTTGGATCAATTTGGTAATCCTTTGGAGGGTGAAGAGCTGTTTATCGAATACATGGGCAATATAATCTATAGCGGTGATTCTGATGAGAACGGAATGGTTGAATATTGCTTCACACCGGAAGAAGGTGGAGACCTCTTATTTACTAGTTATTATGATGGTGGAGATAAAACCGAAACTACCGTTATGGTTGCTGTTCCAGATCCTGTTCCCACCATTATAAGTATAGAGGGCGGATCTAACGAAGTTAATCTAGGACAACAGGTATGTGTGACGGCCACTGTTAAAGATCAGTTTGGTGAATTAATGGAAGGGGTAGAGGTCCAATTGGAAATCAATGGAGAGGCTGCCGGTTCGGAGATGACGGATGAAAATGGTGTTGCTGAATTCTGTAAAACTGCTGAAGCCGAAGATGGTGAACTGCTGATTTTCACTGTCAACTATATCGGAGGAGGTAGTCCGGCTTCAACCAATATTAAAGTAATCAATTCAGGTGGTGGAAATGGAAGTGGGGGTGGAGACCTTGTGGCCAGTGCCATTTCAATAACCAATATATCTGTTGAGGTTAATCTTGGTGAGGAAGCCTGTGTGGAATCCCTAGTTTTGGATCAAAACGGTGACCCACTTCCAAATACAGAAGTAACAATTGAAATCAATGGAGAAGTTGTTGCCACCTTGATGAGTGATGAAAATGGAATTGTAGCCTATTGTATTGTTACTGAAGATTTAGGTGATTTAAGTTTTGCTGTAAATTATGCAGGAGGAACACCTGCTACAGGTACGGTTAAGGTCATTCAGGTGGTATTGGTTGCTACCACCATTTCGGTTAATCCATCAGAGGCAGAGGTTGCCCTTAATGAGGAGACCTGTTTAGAAGTAGAGGTCTTGGATCAGTTCGATGATCCTATGGGAGCCATAGAAGTATTCATTACTAAAAATGGAGAACCTGCAGGGTCTATGATGACAAATGAGGATGGAGTATTGAATTATTGCTTCAATCCGGATATGGAAGGGGAGTTTGAATTCGACTTCTATTATACAGTCGAGAACACTGTTACCGCCATGATAAATGTCACTGATAATGCCCCAATCCCGACCATTATTTCATTTGAAGAAAACGAAGTGGAAGGAGTACTGGGTGAAGAGATATGTTTGGCAGCCACTATCCTGGATCAATTCGGAATGCCTCTAGCAGGTGTGGAAGTTTCTTTTGATGTGAATGGTGTTTACTATGGAAAAGGTATCACAGATGAAAATGGTAGGGTAGAGTTATGTCTAATGCCAGATGAGCTAGGTGATATAATGGTTACTGCCATTTATGAAGGTGGAGATGAAGCGGAGGCAACTGTTATGGTTGTAGCTGAAAATGAGGGATTGGCAATTGAGAGTTTCTGGCTTGTTGATGCTGAAACGAACACTGTAATCAGAGAAGTAATGGATGGAGATAAAATTCCATACGCTACAGTAAAAGGTAAAATGGTAAACTTTATGGTAATCACAGATCCTGAAAAGGTAGGTAGTGTTGAATTAGAGATGAAATCCTTGACCTTATGTTCTACTTGTGCTTGGGATACTAGGGTAAATACTGAAAATGTAATCCCTTATGCTTTATTTGGTGACATAAATGGAGATTACACAGGTAAAGAGGTTTTACCGGGTTCTTATATGTTTAGTGCTGTTCCTTATGAAATGAAACATTTGGCTGGTGATAAAGGTCTAATGGCAATGGTTAACTTTGAAATAGAATTTGAAGGAACGATTGACAGCTTTACCTTGGTCAATGCAACTGATGATACAGATATCCGTGAAATTAAGGATGGAGATGTAATTGATCTCTCAAAATATAAAGATGTCAAATTCAACATTAGAGCCAATGTGCCATGGGAACAAGAAGGTGGACTAGACATGATGATTGAAGGGCCTGTAAACTTCTCAAGATTTGAGAAAGAGATGCCTATGGCCTTATTCGGAGATAATAACGGTGATTATATTGGTAAAGATTTACCGGAAGGATTCTATAAACTATCTTCGACCTCGTTCCCATTTAAGTCTAGTGCAAATAGAGGTATCGGTGGAAAGACAGTTACAGTGAATTTTGAGGTGATTCATGATAGTAAAATTGATAAATTTACGCTGGTAAATGCAGATACCGATGAAGATATTATGGAGCTTATGGAAGGTAGCTTTATTGATTTGAATCTGTACAAAGATGTCAAGCTGAATATTAGAGCAGATGGCAAAGGAGATCATATCGCAGCCATGACTTTCCAATTGTCCGGCGCTAAGAATTACAACTGGACAGAGAGAAAAGCACCATACGCCATTTTTGGAGATTTACCTGCCAATGATTATGCAGGCAAGTACCTCAATGAAGGTAATTATAAATTGATGGTTACTCCTTATAATGCTGACAATACTATGGGGGAAAGTTTGACCGTTAATTTTATGGCCGGCTTTGATAATGGAGAAAATTTAAGGATTGCTAATGCATCCCTAGATCAATTAGAGGCCAGTTCCTCAAATGGTGTAGCCGATAATGGAAGTTTAGTGGAAGACCTAAAAGTCTATCCTCAACCTTCTCAAAATGTAGTGAATTTCCTATATCCATCTTCTATGAGAGAAGATGCAAGGGTTATGATCTACAAAGGCAACGGGCAGTTGATTCATGGAGCCCAACTAGGCAATACCCCTAGCTTCAATTTCGGAAGCTTTGGTTCCGGTTTGTACCTTATCCATGTATCCAATGGTGACAAGATAATTTCCAAGAAAGTATTTATTTATTAGCTTGTTATTTATTTAATATTTCAATTAAAGCTCCGGACATTAGTTCGGAGCTTTTTTTCTTATTGGTGAAATTGAACTTATTTAAGAACCTCATCACAAAGGATTTTTTGAGGATTTCGTTATTCGCCTTTACTTTTTAGAAGAAATTGTTACCGACACGTTGATAGAATAATATTATATGTATTAGCCACAAGTTTATTCTTGAAGGATGTTTTAATTGTATTATCAGCCAAAATAATTAATCTAGCAATACCGTTAGATTGGACTGTTTATTTGAAAGGAAGCTGGTGTGTTTTTTTAATTGAAAGAAATATTTTTTCAACCTGTCTTAATTATTGTAAGGTGTATGACCAATCAGGTATATTTAAAAATAACTGAAGCTTACAGGAAGATTTGTTGTGATATTTAATTTATACAAGTTAATTTGTGCATTAAATATTCAAAAAATTGCCTTTTATGAAAAATGTCTGCTTTGTTTTATGCTTAATTTTTACACTTATTGCTTTTCCTTTTAATAAATCTAAGGCCCAGGATGATATTCCGGACAATAAGGGCAAAGAATTTTGGTTGATGTTCAATCGAAACAATGACAATGTTGATGTCAAATTAGAACTATTTATTACCGGTACAATAGAAACCTCTGGTTATGTAAAATTACCGGATAGCAGCATTATAAATTTTGAAGTTCTACCTAATAAAACTACTTCTGTTTTGATTCCCGATACCTTCATAGCTTCAGAGGAAGATGGGGTTGAAAAAAATGGGATTGAAATTGTAGCAGAAGAAGAGGTGTCGGTTTATGGGCTCAATCAAAAGTCCTCTTCAACAGATTCCTTTTTAGCGCTCCCTATTGATGTGTTGGGAAACGAATACATAGTGATGGCAAATAATTCCTATGCACCAAACAGCACGGCTTCCCCTGTTTTTGGAGTAGTAGCGACTATGGACAATACGGAAATAACGATTCTTCCAACCACAACCACTCAAAACAGACAATCCGGCATACCATATCAAATACTTTTGCAAAAAGGAGAATCTTATCAGTTGACAGCAGATGCTTATTTTTCAGATCTCACCGGAACTTCTATCACTTCAAATAATCCTGTTGCTGTATTTAGTGGGCATACTTGCGGTAATGTACCACTTTTCACAAATGGTTGTGATCAAATGATTGAACAGATGCCTCCTGTGACTACTTTGGGTAAAAAATTCATTACTGTTCCCTTAGCATCCAGAGAGGAGGGAGATGTTTTTAGAGTTCTAGCCACAATGGATGATACCTATATAAAAGTTGAAGGGACCAATGGGTTTTCTGAGGAGTTTACTCTTGACAAAGGGGATTTTGAAATATTAAATATTCCAAGTAATGTTTATACTCAAATTGAATCCAATTATTCAGTAATGGTGGCCCAACTTTCAAAAGGTCAGGCCACAGACAACGTATCTGCGGATCCTTTTTTAATGCTAGTTCCTCCTGTAGAACAATACCAAAATCAGTATCAGGTAAGCACGCTCCAAACCGAGTTTGAAAATCATTTTATAAATATCGTTGTACCTATTTCACAAAAAAATAAAGTACGAATAGATGGAAGTCTTATGGGATCCTCAATTTTTGTTGATATACCAAATAGCAGTTATGCAGGAGCTCAAATTCAAGTTACAGAAGGAAGTCATCATATTTCATCAGACTTACCTTTTGCAGCATTAATGTATGGGTTTAGTAGTTTTAATGCATATGGTAACCCGGTAGGCCAGGGCTTGGGGGAAATTGCTGAAATTCAAAATCTACAACTTATAATTAACGAAGAAGGTCAAAAAGAATCTACCTATTGCGTAAAAGCCCTATTAACTGATGGAAAGGAAAATCCGCTTTTCGGTGTTAAAGTAGATTTTGAAGTTCAAGGGCCAAATCAACAAAATGGTTTCAGTATTACAAATGAAAATGGTATGGCACATTTTTGCTTTGATGCAAGTAACAAAGGTGTTGATAGAGTAATTGCAAGTGTGGGTCCTTCCATTATAGATACAATAGAGGTGGACAGCAATAAGCCCGTGCCTGCAACGATTACTTTTCTCGATTATGTTGTGAATGGAATAGTAGGTGAAGAAACTTGTTTGAATGCGACTGTATTGGATCAGTTTGGAATTCCAATTGGGAATGCTGAGGTTTCCTTTGATGTTAATGGAACCTTTTTTAATAAAATCATATCAGATGAAGACGGTAAAATTACATTTTGCCAATTGCCTAAGCAAGAAGGAGATTTAGAAGTAAAGGCCTATATTGATGAAAACACAAATGCTGAAGCAACCATTTCGGTTGTTGCTATTTTAGAAAGTATATTAATTGACAGGTTCTTGTTAATAGATGCAAGTACAAATACCACGATAAGAGAAATCAAGAATAATGATAAACTTGCTTACGGTACCATCAAGGATAAGAAATTGTCTATTATTGCAATTCCAGATCCTGAAAATGTCGGTAGTATTAATTTAGAGTTGGAATCATTAACGCAATGTAGTTCCTGTCCTAAAACATTTCATGATATTACTGAAAATGTAGAGCCTTTCGCTCTTTTTGGAGATATTAAAGGCAACTACCTTGGGTATAATTTTTTTCCGGGTGATTATAAGTTAACTGCCACTCCATATGAATTTAGAGGCCAAACAGGTAATCAGGGAGTAAAGGCTTCTATCAACTTTGAAATCTTTTATGAAAGTAGTATAGAAAGTTTCACGCTTGTCAATGCAACAGATAACAAGGATATTATAACAATAAAAGACGGGGCTACGATTGATTTGTCAACTTATAAAGGTAAAAAATTCAATATCAGAGCCAATGTGCCAAACAACCAAACCCAAGGAGGTGTAGGCATGTTCATTGATGGGCCTGTTACATTTTCTCAATTTGAAAAAGTTGAGCCATTGGCGCTTTTTACGGATGTTGGCGGTGATTATTCAGGAAAAGATTTACCTGAAGGAGAATATACTATATCCGCAAGGGCTTACCCCTTTCAATCCAGCAGTACAAGAGGAATAGGAGGGGAACCTTATACCATTAATTTTAGCGTAATTCATAACAGTAGAGTGGATAAGCTGACTTTAGTAAATGCTGATACCGAGGAGGATGTTATGCCATTGGTGGAAGGAAGTTACATTGACTTAAACCTATATGAGGATGTAAAGTTAAATATTAGAGCTGAGGGAAAAGGGGAGCACTTAGCTGCCATGGCCTTTCAGTTATCGGGAGCAAAGAATTATTCTTGGACAGAAAGAAAGGCCCCATATGCCATTTTTGGTGACGCACAAGGTGTCGATTATAATGGTAAATATTTCAAGGAAGGTTTGTACAATTTAATAGTGACTCCTTATAATAGTAATAATGAAAAGGGGCAATCCTTTACGGTTAACTTTAGTGTTGGCTATGATATTGGAGAAAATTTGAGAGTTATTAGTGGGTCTCTTAATCAGGAAGAGGGGGGCATTATTGAAAGTGATTTTCAAAATAGGGTTTTGACCGAAGAGCTTATCGTTTATCCCCAGCCATCCAAAAACTACGTTCATATCATCTACTCTTCCAATATCAGTGAAAATGAAATGATAATGATTTACAAAGGCAATGGGCAACTGATTCATGGCTCCCAGAAGGGTAATACGTCAGGCTTTAATTTTGAGCCTTTTGGATCGGGCTTGTATCTGATTCATGTCAATAACGGAGATAAAATAATTTCCAAAAAGATTTTTATTCATTAAAAGGATAGATTAAGGACCATTTCAGAAAGCTTCGGACATTTGTTCGGAGCTTTTTTTTATCCTTACTTATTTATTTTTCATTGATATTTAATGAGCTATTTCCCTTTTAGTTTTAAAAAATAAGCACTAACCTCTACCTGCCAAATGGGTTCTGGTTTTTAGTTGCTGTATCAGCCTTAGGGTTCAATCCCAAGTTTGGGTTGTAGTTCTGGTGTCCAAATCAACCGAGTTTTTTAGCTATAATTCTTTTTACTACAATTATTTGGGTATATAATACATCTTCATTCATAACCTAAAAATGAATTGCTTTTTGTATAATTAAAAAAGTATCTAATTTGTTATATAAATTTTTATTTGTTTTGAAAATGACTGATTTATATATTTTTTATCATCTATTTATAGATCCTAATATTTATGAGTAATATGTTTTATAACACTGCTTGTAAAATATTTTAATTTTTTTTATCACTCTTTTTTAAGACTACCTGCAAAATTTGGGTTTCCAAAAACAATATCTCATTTACCTGTTGAAATTGTTCAACCAGCTGCAGTTTTTCACAAGATTTGTGATCCGATAAGTATTTGTTTTTAAGTATAATATATCGTTAATTATTGAAATGAGATTCATATTTAGAATTTCATTTTGATATATATGAAAATCAAAAAACAAGATTCTTTTAATTGAAATACCGTTTTGAGAATTCATAAATCAAAAAAAGTAGGATAAAATGAACAGAGCTTTGAATAACAAGGCGAATCCTGAAACATGAAGAAATATAAACTTTAAAATAAATTACCATGAAAGCTTCACTTCTTACTCTCATTATTTTGTTTTCGTTAGCAATGTCGTTTAGTCAGGGATATGCTGCAAATTATTATGTTTCTCAAGAAAGAGGAAATGACAACAGGACTTATAAAGAAGCGCAAAACCCAAGCACTCCATGGAAATCAATTGATAAAGTTAATTCTATATTTAATTATTTAAAGCCAGGTGATGCTGTCTTATTTAATAGAGGAGAAGTTTTTTATGGTACATTACATATTAAATCTTCTGGGTCTACTACTTCTCCCATTAGAATTGGAGCTTACGGCTCCGGTTCAAAACCGGTCATTACTTCACTGAAAACTGTAAGTGGTTGGAGATCCTTAGGGAACGGAGTTTATGAAAGCACCAAAACAATAGATACTAAATCTATTGAAGTGGTTTTAATTAATGGGGAAATTTATGAGTTGGGAAGGTATCCAAATAGTGATATAGCTAATGAAGGGTATTTAAAAATAGAAAGCGTAAAAGGAAATTACTTGCTTTCCAGCAGCGAATTAGGTGGTTCACCAAATTGGAATGGTGGAGAGGTTGTTATAAAGAAGAATCAATGGATTATTGATACACATGAAATTACTTCACACAGTGGGGGGCAAGTTAAATTTAATGCCAGTAATAGTGCCTATCCGGTTGAGAAGGACTTTGGTTTTTTCATCCAAAACCATATCAAAACCCTTGATACTTTTGGAGAATGGTATTTTAATCCATCCACCAAGAAAATAAATATATACTTTGGAAACCGGAATCCTTCTTCCATGAAGGTAGAAGTAAGTACACTTGATAACCTGTTGATTAAAGATTATAGGGATACAAATATAACAGTCGAGAATATTAATTTTAAAGGAGTAAATGCTGATGCAATTAGGCTAGAAGGAGGTAAAAACATTAAAATCCTCGATTCTGAAATAAATTTTGTGGGTGTAAATGGAATCCTTGCTTTAAGTGTGGTTGATTTAAAAATTGAGAGAAATAACTTCAATAACACTTACAACAATGGCATGTATCTTCGCTATGGAAATGACAATGCAATCATTAAGGACAATGAAATTAGAAAGACCGCATTAATTGCGGGAAGGACACAAAATCAGGATGCTGCAGGAATCGGTATTTTTGCTTATGGGGAGAAAGTTTTGGTTCAAAACAACGTGGTAATCAATTCAGGGTTTAATGGAATACAATTTAGTGGAAACTACTCGGTAGTTAAAAATAATTATATAGATACCTTTTGCCAGATTAAAGGTGATGGAGGAGGAATTTATACTTTTGGTGGTGTTAAATATCAAGGGTTTAAAGGAAGGAAAATTGAAGGAAATATTGTGGTTAACAGTATTGGTAGTAGAGGTGGTATTCCCGACAAAGGCGTGAACTATAGACCTTTGGCAGAAGGTATTTTTCTAGATGACCACTCTAATAATATTGAGATTATAGGGAATACAGTGGCCAATACCGAGAACAATGGCTTGAAAATGTCAAATGTTAATAATATACATGTTGAAAACAATACATTTTTTAACTCACATACATCCATTACATTAGGTAATAATGTCATTGGAGAGGATACCAGAGAAGTTACAATAAACAATAACCAACTTTTTGCTAAAACTGCAAATCAGAATACCTATAATATCAATACTTACAAAGATGATATAGAAATTATGGCTGAGTTTGATCACAACTATTTTTTCAGACCATTGGGAGATGAGTTCAGTATATTTAATGAATATTCAAAATACGGAAAGTCCATCGCAGCCATTGACAACCTGAAGCAATGGACTGAGAAATTTGGTAAGGACAAAAACTCTGTTAGTAACTCCATAGACTTGGCCACATATACCATTGATAAAAAAATTGGATCTAGTCTTTATCCAAACGTTTCGTTTGATAAGAATACGAATGGTATTTCTTGCAGCAATTGCTCTCAGAAATGGGATACAAATAGTAAAATGAATGGTGGAAGCATTAAAGTTACCAATTCAGGAAATGGCGCTCTAAAAATGAATTTAGGCAAATTAAAGAAAGATAAGACTTACTTATTAAAGTTTAAAGCTTTAGGCAGTAAAAAAGCAAATATCCAAACCTATTTAAGGTACACAGGAACTCCTTGGGAGAAATTATCAGGAGTGACCACATTCGAGATTAAGAAAGAGCTGGATACTTATGAGGTATTGGTGTCTCCATTTGTAGATGCTAAGGAAGTATCCCTTTTGGTCACAGCTTCTGAAGATAATTTCACGTACTGGATGGACGACTTAGAGTTTGTAGAAGTTGAAGCATCATTTATCGATCCCAATGAAGAAATTGTTTTTGAATTCAACCCAACCAAAAATAGCAAGACTATTGCTTTGTCAGGTGAATATGTTAATGCCAAACTTGAAAAATTTTCCGGAACAGTTACTATTCCTGCTTATTGTTCTGTAGTGCTAATTCGTGTTTCCAAAAATGTGCTGGTTGATAATGTTGAGAAGGTAGAAAATAATACAGAAGAGACCGAAGCTTTGTATTACCATTTTGGGGATAAAGGTCCTGTAACTTATAACGGAAATGTATTTGAGAAACTAAATTCTGAATTCTTTTTATCTTCAGGTTCCAATGTTTCTAATGAACCAAGTGCCAGTGAAGAGACCTTGTTCCAATCAGAAAGATTTGACAATGAACTATTGTTTAAGATACCTGTAGCAAATGGTAGATACACTGTAGTGACTTATCACAATGAGTTGTATTATGGTCAAAACGGAAGGTCTCAAAGAGCCGGGCAAAGGGTATATGATATAATTTTAGAAGGCGAATTAGTAAAAGATAATTTTGACCTTTATTTGGAAAATAGAAATCAAGAAACTACGCTTTCCTTTAATGAAATTATTGTAAATGACGGTTATTTAAACCTTGACCTCAAAGCCTCTGTGAACAATGCCTCGATATCTGCAATTGCCATTATTCGAGAAAATAAAGAGATTTTAAAACCTAGCATAAACATATCTACCATAGAAAATACTTCTCAACTAACCGAAGGGGACCAGCTTACCTTGCTTAGTGAAATTACCAACCTGGATGATAATATTGAAAAAGTTGAGTTCTATTGTGGTTTAAAATTGGTTGGAACCTGTGTTGAAAAACCTTTTCAAGCTGTTATTGACGAAATTCCTTCAGGAGATAATTATGTGTGGGCTACTGTGACAGATAAAAATGGAAATGTTAACACTTCTGAAGAAATTGAATTTACTGCCAGCAAAAATGTGGCTATAGAAGAGGGAAGCACCTCAATAGAGAAAAGTCCTATTGAAGTGCTGGAAGGACAATATTACCATTTAGGTTATGGTGGTAATATCGCTTACAAAGGAAAAGAATTTATTAATTTAAATCGAGATTTTTTAGTGTCATCAGGATCAAATGTTTCCGTTTATGAGGAAGGTAGCGAGGAAAAATTATTTCAATCTGCAAGGTTCGATAACGAGCTTTTATTCAAAATTCCTGTGGAAAATGGAACCTATACAGTAGTTACTTATCACAATGAATTGTATTTTGGAGAAAATGGAAGGGCTGAAAAAGCCGGCCAACGTGTTTTTGACATTAGCATTGAAGGTAAAGTAGTAAAAAATAACCTGGACCTTTATCTGGAATACAATAATCAAGAAACTGAGCTTACTTTTAAATCAATTAAAATTTCTGATGGTTATTTGAATCTGGATCTTAAGGCTTCGTCCAATAATGCATTGATTTCTGCGATAGCTATTATTCCTGATACATCACTTTCTCTTGGCGAGGTAGGATATGTTTTGCATCTTAATACAACGAATCAAAACGAAGTTATTTATCAAGAAAATAGTTTTGTTTCCAGTGCCAAATACATCAGTTCTTCAAGTAGAAATACTTCAACCAATACTAAGGCAAGTAATGAAAAAATCTTCCAATCTGAGAGGTATGCCAAAGAATTAACTTTTGAAATCCCTGTAGAGAACGCAACTTATACTATTAAAACTTACCACAATGAGTTGTATTTTGGAAAAGGAGGCGCTACTGCTAGAGAAGGAAGAAGGGTGTATGACATCTTTTTAGAAGATCAATTAGTAGCTGATAACTTTGACATATATGAATACAATAATAATAACCAAACCATTCTTACCTTTAAAGGGATTGAAGTAAAAGATGGAGTTTTAAACCTCGATTTAAGTGCAAGTGCTAACAATGCTTCCATCTCAGGGATTTCTATTATAGAAGAGGGCAACAATTCAAACCAAACTGCCGGTTCTGATCACCTGTTTTTCTTAAATACCGGTAGTGATTCGGATGCAACTTTGGGTGGCATCACATATCTGGCAGAATCAAAAACAGATCAATATTATAATGATGGTACCGGTCGATATAACAACACGAAAGCAGATGTTGAAAGACTATTTCAAACAGAAAGAAGTGGAAAAAGCTTGGTATATACCATTCCTGTTCCCAATGGAACTTATACCGTATTTACCATGCATCATGAAGTATGGTTTGGATATGGAGGACGTACTGCCAAAGCCGGAAAAAGAGTTTACGATATCGCTTTGCAAGGTGAAGTATTGAAAAATGACTTTGATTTATTTGTTGAAAATAAAAATGCTCCAACCATGTTGTCTTTCGATAACATTCAAGTTACCAATGGTCAGTTGACATTAGCGTTGAATGCATCTGTAAACAATGCAAGTATCTCAGGAATTGCAATTGTAGGTAGCGCTGCCAAGGGTGGTGAAGTCGCTGCAAACCTAAGAACTGTTTCAAGAGGGTATAAAGAAATGAAAGAAAGAGGCTATAAAGAAATGGACGTTTATACTGAAACTGTTGCTCAGGAGGAAGTTAAAATTTTTCCAAATCCAGCCAAAGGAAGAGCTACTTTAGAACTCAATGCTGAAATTGGATTGGGAAGAGTGTTGATCCACAATATGAATGGTCAATTGGTTAGCCATTTTGATTTGGCTAGCATTAAAACTTCCGACAATCAGTTTAATATTCCTCTGGATAATCTGTCTCAAGGTGTTTACCTTGTAAGTATTAGCAACGAAAAGTCAATCATCAGTAAGCAAAGGCTTATCGTTAATCCTTAATTATCTATTCAGCAATCTACAAAAAAATGTCTCGTTAAAATACGGGACATTTTTTTGCTTATTTTAAATTAAAAATGCACACTGGCCTGAAATAGCATCTACAGGACTGAGCAGTAAGAGATAAAAAATAAATAAGGCATGGTATAAATCAATTTAAATTCGCTTTTTTACACTACATATTTTAAGTTTGTTCCTTATGAAAGTTTATAGAACCAAGAAAGGTATTGTAATAGAAGAAAGCAATCAATTTTATACTTTACCCGATGAAAATTGGGATGCGTTTATTAATGACGACAACTTGTATAATAAGGTCCAAAACATTACCCAATCATCTAATATCTCCGAGGATGGGCACCATTGGATCAAGAATGGATTAATGGCGCCTGTTGAGAATCAGGAAGTATGGGCTAGTGGTGTGACCTATTATAAAAGTAAATTGGGAAGACAAGAAGAATCTAAGGACAGTGGCGGAGGGACCTTTTATGAAAAGGTTTACAATGCTGCCAGACCGGAATTGTTCATGAAAGCTACAGGTCCCAATGTTAGGGGGCATTTGCAAAAGGTGCGAATTAGAAAAGATTCTACTTGGGATGTACCTGAACCGGAATTAACCTTACTGATAAGTTCTTCCGGAAAAATCTTAGGCTATACCATAGGGAATGACATGAGCTCTAGGAGTATAGAGGGGGAGAACCCACTGTATCTCCCTCAAGCTAAAGTTTACAAAGGAAGTGCTGCTATAGGTCCATGCATACTGGTCACCGATCAACCTCTACCGAGAGACACAGAAATAAAACTAGAAGTTATCAGAGGTAGTAATTTGATTTTTAGTGATACCATCACCATAGATCAAATCAAAAGGGAACTCAAGGAGTTGGTTACTTACTTGTATGCAGAATACGATTTCCATTCAGGGTCATTTTTAATGACAGGAACAGGAATTGTACCGGGAAACGATTTCACTCTAGCCTCTAAAGATGTAGTTAAAATTCAGATTAGTGGAATAGGTACCTTAATAAACCCTGTAGAATAAAAATCAAGAAAATGAAGTTTGATTGATGTACCTTTTGCTAAAGCTTTGCTAGTGGGCTAGTTAATCTTATGTGACTAACAAATCACTTTTGAAATCAAAATTTTAAAGCAATTCAAAGCCTTCAAGTCAATTATTTTACCTAATTTTGAATCCCATAAGAATATAAACAAAATTTCATATAACCATTCTTATGGCTGCGTCTACAAAACATATATTTATTACCGGAGGAGTTACTTCCTCACTTGGAAAAGGAATTATAGCTGCCTCATTGGCCAAGCTTCTTCAATCAAGAGGAATTTCTGTCACCATCCAAAAATTTGATCCCTACCTAAACATTGATCCAGGAACTTTGAACCCCTATGAACATGGCGAATGCTATGTTACTGAGGATGGCGCAGAAACTGATCTGGATTTAGGGCA
>NZ_CAXBOC010000021.1:0-21699 GCF_963976465.1 uncultured Cyclobacterium sp.
CACCTTTACCTATCTTCGGGATGATCAGGGAAGAATGGTTTTTGACGAAAACAGTGGCCGCCCCCTTAGAAATGACGAACCGCAAAACATGGGTTCTGTACTTCCCAAATACTACGGAGGTATTTCCAATACTTTCACCTATAAAGGATTAAGCCTGTACACGCTTATTGATTTTAAATTGGGCCACAAAATGATCGCCGGGAGAAATCAAAATTACCTGCGCCATGGCCTTCACAAAAACACCCTCAATGGCAGGGATCAAGGCTATGTAGTAGGTGATGGTGTCAATCCTAATGGAGAGATCAACACCACCCAATCTTTGATTCAACCCTTCTACGAAACCACCAATGTGCTGGGCATTAACGAAGACTGGGTAAGCAATGCCGGGTTTTGGAAGCTTCGACAGGTATCCTTGAGCTATGACTTTAGCAAACACTTGCCAGAAAACCTGTTTATCAAGCAGCTGCGCCTAAGCGGGGTAGCCAACAATGTATTGATCCTTAAGAAATGGACCCAAAACATGGATCCAGAAAATGTATCGGTCACCTCAGACAATGCCAATGGCATGGATTTTTGGCCTGCATTGCCACCAACCAGAAGTTTAGGATTTAATCTAAACGTAAAATTTTAAAACCATGAAAAAGCTAACAAAATATATTTTGAGCCTGATAATGGCTGTAGGATTTTTCAGTTGTGATGAGAAATTTGATGAAATCAACACCAATCTGGTAGATCCTACTTCTTTAAACCCAGTTTTTCTATTGAATCAGGGGATCTTAGACATGCGCTATAGAGATGGTGTAAGTTCTTTGCAGGACCTTTCCTACAATTTCGGGATTGTTCAACAAATCATCACCCCCTTTGGTAGCTCCCTAGCCGGAGCCAATTACAACCAACTGAACCTGGCCCGCTCCCAACATATCTGGCAAAACACCTACCGCAACGTACTAAAAAACACGGTGGATGCAGTAGAGAAAAGTAAGGAGGCCTCTGAAGACACCAACCTTTACCATTCTGCCAGAATATGGAAAGCCTATGCCTATATGGTTTTGACAGACTCTTATGGCGACATCCCCTACTTTGAAGGGGCCAAAGGATTCATCGAACAGATTGTGACACCAAAATACGATAGCCAAGAAACCATCTATATGGACATCCTAAAGGAACTGGAAGAAGCTACAGCCGGATTAGATCCCAACAACCCCTCTTCCTCTAGTGAAATTCTCTATGGAGGAGACCCATTGAAATGGAAAAAATTCGGCTATTCGCTGATGTTACGCGCAGCCATGCGCTTGACCAAAGTTGACCCCTCCACGGCACAAACTTACGTTTCAAAGGCCGTGGCCGGAGGCTTAATCTCCTCCAATGGGGAGAATGCCATCCTGCGCAACACATCCGTCTTCAATAATTATATAGGTGTTCATCTTGGTGCAAGGGAAAAAGCCAACTATTACCTTACCGAACCCTTTGTAGACCACCTCAAAAATAATGAAGATCCCAGGTTGGAATGATCGGATCACCCGTGACCCCGACTTACAGATAGGCATGCCCATGGGACATGATGACGTTTCCATCAATAGCGTATTGGATGAAAACGGAGTGGTGAGTCTTTGGGATTTCTCCCAAGCAAATATTTATACGGTGTTGAAAGTGGACTCCCCCCAGTTTTTTCTCACCTATGCCCAAAACCAATTGCTATTGGCTGAGGCTGCCATCCGAGGGTGGGTGCAAGGTGATGCTGCAAGTTATTATGAAGCCGGGATTAGGGCCAATATGGAGCAAATGGCCATGTACGATGCAGCTGCTTCAATTTCAGAATCCGCCATCAACAGTTATATTTCCAACCATCCTCTGGTAACTGAAATGGCACTGGAGCAAATCAACACAGAGTATTGGATAGCTTCTTTTCTCGATGGCTCTGAATTATTCGCGAATTTCAGGAGAAGTGGCTACCCTACCTTGGAGCCCAATCCCTATGCAGGTTCTGAAATCACTGGAGATTTTATCCGAAGCATGCCTTACCCTGATTCAGAAACGGTCGTCAACCGATCTAATTTACAGGAAGCCATCAGCAGACAAGGCCCCAACAACTTAGACAGAAGAGTTTGGTGGGACCAACCTTAAGCATTTAGGCGTACTTGCCAATAAAAGTCAGGTGCGCCTAACTAATTTTTCTGAAAATTAAATTTATTCCATAGAAGGTTTTTAATAGTTTAAATTGTACACTAAATTTTAACTTTCTTTTTCACTTTAAAAAACGTCAAAAAAAGAAGATTAATTAGGTATTCAGGTTAACCACAAAACACAAAAATTAAACATGCTGTTCTTTTTTTGATACCTACGACTTTAAGCAACCTTTGGATAAAACAATTAATCTAAGTCATAAAAACGCAAACAACAACCCAATAATCGATGAAAAAAACTAAAAAAAAGGTGACACGAAAACCTGCCGGAGCTCAAGTGAGCAGGAGAAATGCCATACAGTCTGTATTAGGGCTGGCAGGAACAGGCCTTCTTCTCCCACTTTCTTCTTACGCAGAAAAACCAAGTCCAACCTCCTTTAAAGAAGGAGAGGTAAGAATCACCAAACTGGAAACATTTTTAGTAAAACCACGCTGGATTTTCCTCAAAATTCACACTGATGCCGGAGTAGTAGGGTTAGGTGAACCACTTTTAGAAGGCCGTGCCCTCACCATCCAAACCGCCATCAAGGAGCTGGAACCTTACCTGATTGGCAAGGACCCAAGGCGTGTGGTGCATCATTGGCAGGCAATTTACCGCCATGCTTTTTACAGAGGAGGCCCAATTTTAACCTCAGCACTTAGCGGCATAGACCATGCATTATGGGACATCAAAGGAAAACTCCTGGGCGTACCTGTTTATGAACTTTTTGGAGGCCCTACGCGAGATCGGGTAAGGATTTACGGTAGGGCCTCCAACGCTGAAGACATGAAAAAGAGAAAACAGGAAGGCTATACCGTCATCAAAACAGGGGTTGCTAAAAAACAGCCTGCAAGGATTGTAGAGAACCCTGCATTTATTCAATATGCTGCTGATAATTTCGCTTCACTTAGGGAAGCGGGAGGACCTGAGATGGACATAGGGATAGATTTTCATGGCTCCATTTCCCCACAGACTGCCAAGGTGCTCATCAAAGATTTGGAACAATATCAGCCCATGTTTGTAGAAGAGCCCTGCCAAGCACAAAATGTGGATGTGATGGCAGAAATTGCCAGAGGGACCCATCTCCCTATCGCCACAGGGGAAAGGATATTCACAAAGTGGGGTTTTCGGGAAATTTTAGAAAAAGGAGCTGCTGCCATCGTTCAGCCGGATCTCTGCCATGCCGGAGGACTTACCGAAGGCAGGTTAATTGCCGGAATGGCAGAAGCTTATTATGCCGCCATCGCACCCCACAATCCTATGGGTCCCATCTCCTTAGCTTGCGGGTTGCATTTGGCTGCGAGTGTCCCCAATTTCCTTGTGCAAGAGCAAGTTACTTTAGGTGAAGGTTATTTAAAAACTCCATTCAAACTGGAATCTGATGGGACAGTGCTTATACCCAAAGGTCCCGGCTTAGGAATAGAACTAGATGAAGACGCTTTGGCAGACAAAATAGGCCATGACTGGACCAACCCTCAATCCTATGATCCTAGAGACGGATCAGTAGTGGACTGGTAATCTATCAATATCCATAAAAATAAGACAAACTCAAATCAGACCATCAATAAAAAATGAAAGAAAAGGAAAACAATACCAGAAGGAATTTACTGAAAGGGTTGGGACTGGGCACCATGGCCGGAATGTTAGGCATGTACCCAAAGGCCAAGGCTGCCACTGAAAAAGAAAAACCTGCTTACCTAAATGGTTTACCTCCATTAAAGATTACCAATGTAAAGGCCATTGGTCTTGCCCCCAGCGGGTCTAATTTAATTGTCATCAAAGTAGAAACCTCAGAGCCCGGTCTTTATGGCTTGGGCTGTGCCACATTTACGCAGAGGGCATTTGCAGTGATCACTGCCATTGAGAAATACCTCAAGGATTTTTGTGTAGGAAAGGATGTTGACAATATAGAGGACATGTGGCAGGCTGCCTTTGTAAGCTCCTACTGGCGCAATGGCCCGGTACTTAACAACGCCATCAGCGGACTTGACCAGGCTTTGTGGGACATAAAGGGCAAGCGGGCCAATATGCCCGTTTACCAATTACTGGGAGGAAAATGCAGGTTTGCCATTCCATGTTACACCCATGCCAGTGGCAACACCCCCGAAGAAGCAGCCAACCAGGTTTCCTCTTATATGGAAGAAGGATATCGCTATGTAAGGATCCAGCAAGGAGGTTATGGAGGTGCAGGCATATCCGGTGAACCAGACTTTAAAAAGCAAGGATTTGCTAGGGATACCGATCAATACATGGATCAGGGAAAATACAGGAAAGATGTTCCTAAGTTATTTGAAACCGTAAGAAGGCAATGTGGAGAGGAAGTAGAGTTGTTGCATGACATTCACGAGAGGCTAGATCCGATTGATGCCATCAATGTAGTGAAAAGTGTGGAGCCCTACCATCCGTTTTTTATTGAAGATCCATTCTCTCCGGAGCAGATGGAATGGTTCAAACAATTAAGAAATGCCACTACCGTTCCTTTAGCCATGGGTGAACTTTTCAACAATATCAACGAGTTTAAGGAGCCCATGACCAACAGATTGTTTGACTATATTCGAATTCATATTTCGCAGATTGGCGGTATTACACCAGCCATGAAAGTGGCTAGATTGGGTGAGTTTTATGGCATCAAAACAGCTTGGCATGGACCGGGGGATGTTTCTCCTGTCGGTCATGCAGCCAATGCACATATTGATTTGGCCATTTGGAATTTTGGAATACAGGAAGCCGCCAGAATATCTGATTTATCCAGAGAAATATTCCCGGGATCCCCAACCATGAAAGATGGCTATATGTGGGTAAACGAAGTGCCCGGTCTCGGTGTGGACATCAATGAAAAACTTGCTGCCAAATACCCCATGCATACCAATTCAAGATGGACAGTCAGGAAGTTTGATGGGACGATTATTAGGCCTTAAGAAGGAGAAGGTATGTGGTGATCTGTGATTGGGTGATAAAGTGATCGGTGATAGGGTAACGAGAATAAATCTCACCACATCACTTGATCACCACATCACCACATCACCACATCAAATTTACCATGAAACAGGAAGATTTCAATGAAATATTCAGGGACCGAACCAAAATCTTGGCTTTACAGATAATAACTTTATTGGGTGAACTTAAGCACAGCGATGCCTTAGGGGTAATAAGAAAGCAATTGATTAGATCAGTAACCGCCACTGCCGCCAACTTTAGAGCTGTCTGCAGGGCAAGGTCTGAGAGAGAACGCTTCGCTAAACTTTGCATAGTGGTTGAAGAAGCCGATGAAACCTTATTCTGGATAGAGATGATCACAGAAGCAGGATTTATTTCTAAAGAAAAAATGACAGAAAGCTATAAAGAAGCCGAAGAAATCCTCAAAGTGATGGCCTCCTACAGAAAAAAGTTAAAAGGATAAAACAGTAATGGAATGGACGTGTGAGAGCAATCGAATGATCAAGCGAGAACTACATCACCCCATCACCAAATCACTCCATCACCCTATCACCACATCACAAAATCCCCAAATCCCCCATCACCTCACCTCACCTCACCTAAAATACCCCCTATTTACCGTTACTTCTTTCAATAAAGGATCGTTTATTTCTCTCATTTTATCCAATATTTTTTGATGTAAAACAGCAACTATCTCTTTCACCGCTTCTCTATTATCATGGATAAGATTAATATTTTCTTCAGGATCTAGGGCAATATGAAACAATTCATCCCGGCTAGGGTCCATAAAATCCCTCACCAATTTCCACTCTGGGGTTCGATAACTCCTCAGAAAAGAAGTTGCATAGTTTACCATGCTGTATTCTGCATAAAAATCATTGTCCCAGTCAACTACTTCTTCTCCTTTAATCAAAGGCAGCAAACTTCGACCCCTGAGTAGATGTTCTGAAGAAGATGGGAGCTCCACTCCTGCCATCTCAAGTAATGTTGGATAAATATCCAAGACAGAAATGGTCTGATCAACTTTTCTCCCGGCTTTAGCTACCCCTTTCCAATACACAATGGCAGGTATTTTTAAAGAATTATCGAAAAGATTGGGTCGATAGCCTTCGTTAATGTTCTCGGTTTTCTTTGGAATGGTTTTGGTAATCCACTTCCCGTTCCCTTTATGCTCTATACCATTGTGTCCCATATTGTAACCATGGTCAGACATAAAAATCACAATGGTATTGTCCATGATTCCTTTTTCTTCCAAAGCGGCGATCAGCCTACCCACATTTCTATCCATCCCCGCAGTACTAGCCAGGTATTCCTTCATGCGCCTTTTGGCTTTTTCAATGTTTAAATCAGGGTAGTTTGGATTAGGAAGCACAGGGTCTAAATTTTCAAAAGGTACCCAATCATCCTCAGCCACCGGCAACCATTGACTGTGAGGTGCTCTAGTATTGTAGCATAAAAGAAAAGGATTCTCTGATTTATTCTTTATAAATGAAATGGCATGATCTGCCAAAATATCAGTGGTCAGTCCCTGAACGGTCTTCAATTTACCCTCAATCTCAAGTTCAGGGTCTACAGGACTGGCACCACCACCCGTAAGTCCCATAAAAAAATCAAACCCATGATTCTTAGGGTGAAACTTTTCTCCTTCTTCCGAAGACCAATCTCCCAGGTGCCACTTCCCTATCAAGCCGGTGTGATATCCGGATTTTTGTAACTTTTCTGCAAAAGTTATGCTGCTAGGATCCAAACCAGCATTTACATTAGGATCATATTTTAGCTTGCTATGATTAGGGCTTACGATAAAATCCAAAATATTGTATTCGCTTGCATAGCGACCTGTCATGATACTTGTCCGCGAGGGACTACAAACAGGTGTGGTCGTAAAAGCATTTAAAAAAGTCACTCCTTCTGCTGCCAATTTATCAATATTGGGAGTGTAGGCATTAGGATCTCCTGAGGCGCCAAAAGCCCAAGGAGCTTGGTCATCGGTTAATATAAATAATATATTGGGCCGTTCATCTTTGTTTTGGAAGGGATAAACTTCCTGAACGTTCAACAACAGATAACAAACAGCACCTATAATCTTAATAACTTTGGAATTCATTCTTAACCTATTATTTTTTTTGATCCTTCTCTCACCGAATGGGAATGTGTATTTTCCCAAAAACTAAAACAATTTCAATTTAGTGATATAAAAACACAAACCCTCTCCTCAACCCATCGAGGGTACTATGTAAAAAAATCCTTTCGAAACCATTTTGGCATTTACTCCTTCAATTTATAGCTTTGCAGCATGCAGACCAAGCCTTTTAAATACTTATTCAGGATTCAATATTTAGGCCTCCGTTATCATGGATGGCAGGTCCAAAAAGGAGTTAAGACAATTCAGGGCACCTTAGAAAAAACTTTCCGTTATGTACTGCAACATGAAAACTTTAAAATATTAGGATCAAGCCGGACAGACGCAGGGGTTTCTTGTTTAAATGGGGCTTTTGAATTGTTTTTACCAAATACAGTAGATCCAAATAGCTTGGTAGACCCATTAAACGATATCTTGCCGGCAGACATTAGAATTATAGAAGGGTTCGAAAGCAAATATGACTTCAATGTAATTCAAGATGTGAGCAACAAAACATATGGCTACTATTTTACTTTTGGTCCAAAACCACATCCTATGTTTGCCGGTTCAGTGGCTTATGCCGGCAAATCATTGGATTTAAATATTATGAATGAAGGTGCAGCGCTATTTAAGGGGACACATGATTTCAGGAGGTTCTGCAGCCAAGGAAAAAATACGCATGATTTTATAAGAAAAATTACCTACTCCCAAATTGATGGCCCACCGGAGGATTATGCTTTCCTTCCAAAGGAAAATAGTAAAGTTTTTAGGGTTAAAGGCAGCGGATTTCTAATGCATCAGGTAAGAAGGATGGCTGCATGCCTTGTCTCTTTAGGAAAAGGTGAAATAAAACTGAACGATATTGAGGAGGCGCTTATCAGTTCGGCAAAAACTCCTATTAGTGCCAAAGCTCCTGCCAACGGCTTAATTTTAGAAAAAGTATCTTTTGTTGGTGACAAATTTGAATAAATCGCAAAGAAAAGATTAGATAAACCAAGGCATAAATAGTTGGTCTTATATAATGGCCCCTTTAAGGGAATTATAAAAAGACATGACTATTAATTCCAGTAATTTCTCGGATTTTTTGCAAAGGTTTTTTTGTTTTTAGGATTTCAGATTACCTTCGTAACTTCATCGTAAAGAAGAAATACAGATATGAGAACATGGTTTTTGTGTAAGGTAAAGTATGCCAAAGAAAATGAAGAGGGACTTCTCAAGAATGTCTCAGAACAATATTTGGTGGATGCGGTTTCATTTACAGAAGCTGAGGCTAGAATATACGATATGCTTGGCAGTGTCATCAGAGGGGATTTCCAGGTAACAAGTATCAGCAAAAGTAATATTGTTGATGTATTTTTCTTTGATGATGTGGACGTATGGCACAAATGTAAGATTACTTATATAGTGACTGACGCAGACAGCGGCAAGGAGAAAAAAGTGACGCAGTACATGCTGGTCACTGCACATAATGTCAAAGAGGCCTACGATCGTATTTATGAAAGCCTAAACAATATGCTTGTAAGTTTCAATGTCCCTGATATTTCAGAAAGTCCCATTGTAGAGATTTTTCCCTATGAAAAAGATGACGAGGAACTAAATCCTGCTATCCCTGATAATTTAAAGCCACTTTCGGAAGTGGAAGAAAGCAGTGAGAAAGTAGAAGAAAACCAATCTTAATAATAACATTAAACCTTTATGGCTTAATGGACCCCTGATAAAAATCACCTATTATGTCATAAAAAAGCACAAACCGAGGAGGCTTTAGCCTTACCTCGGTTTTTTTTTCTTTACAAGCTCATTCCCCTGATTTTTTTTTATTTAGCTGGCCATCAGGTTATACTAGTAAATTTCCCCTAAGAGGATTTCATTCTTGCAACCCCACTTTCTATATACTTAAGGAAAAATAAATTACTTTAAACACCTATTTTAATAAGCTTATCGATCTATTTCGAGTAAATTATCGTAATTAATAAATGACTTGAAAATTAAAAATCAAAATGTTTTTACCTAATGCGAAATACATTTTGCTTTATATATTTAGAAGTTATTAGTAACTTGTCGGGAGTATATTGAAAAAGTTCGATTTTATGAAAAGTTTAGTATCATTTTTAATTTGCATCTTTTTATTGTCCGTAAACTCAATATTTGCCCAGGATAACCGTACCGATAGGGTTGGGATTGGGGTTGGACCATCTTTTATGTATGGGGACAATACGGGGGTTCACAGTAAGTTTAAATTTAAGGTTCTACCTGCCCTTTCTCTTGATTACCAAAAAAAGATCAATGCTTATTTTGATGTTAAAGGTACCATAGGTTGGCAATTGGTAAACAGTGGCGACCATTATAATCAAGAACAAATAGATATTATCGCAGCAGACAATCAACCGCATGCTTTTTCCGGCAGTGTTTTTTTTTGGAGATATAATGCCTATATATCATTTTAACCCGAATTTAAGCGGTTACATCCCTTCTTTAATTAAAGTGTACAGTGGTCTAGGCTTAGGGTACATCTATTCTAGTCGGACAGATGAAAGGCTCATTCTTAATGGCGCTCAGAGACGTACTGAAAGTTATAAGGCATCTGATTCAGGAATCTACATTCCATTTAGGATTGGGGCTTTCAAAGACCTCCAATCTGATGCTGACATTGGCCTAGAAGCTACCTTTATTTACAGCCCTTTTAGTGAACTTGATGGAAATGATCTTCAGCAAAAACGGGTCAGTGCAGATATGCTGATGCAATTTCAGTTTTATTATAGAATACATATTGGGCGGAGGTATTAACTGAGGTCCTTTTGACATCGGATTCCCTGTAAAACGGAGATCAAAAACTAGCTTTCCCCATAATTAAAACATGGTTCTTAAGTAAACCTCACCTTACTTGTCTCTTTTTTTTGATGCCTAATAAATCAATTATGGTATATTAATCCCTACTTGCTAAACTTAAAATCAAATATATTTTTTAAAAAGCCCATATCTTTCTAGATTTAAAAAATCTTCACACCCCGATAACCTATGAAAATTAATAGTTATGTTTTGTTTCTCTCCCTAGTAGCAGCCTTGGGAGGGTTTTTATTTGGTTTTGATACTGCTGTAATTTCCGGTGCAGAAAGACAGATTCAAGAATTATGGTCATTGAGTGACTGGAGTCATGGATTAGCCATAGCTATTGCACTGTACGGTACTGTTATAGGTGCTTTATTTGGAGGAATACCAGCCGACAAATATGGAAGAAAAACATCGCTGATCTGGATCGGAGTACTCTTTTTTGTTTCGGCATTAGGTTCAGCCATCGCACCTGAAATATATTCATTTATGTTCTTCAGATTTATTGGAGGATTAGGAGTTGGGGCCTCATCAGTTGTGGCCCCAATGTACATTAGTGAAATATCTCCAGCTAAAAACAGAGGACAATTGGTAGCTTTGTACCAGTTTAATCTTGTTTTCGGAATTTTGATGGCCTATTTATCTAATTACTTAATTGATTTAAATATTGAAACCAATAGCTGGCGGTGGATGTTGGGCATGGAAGCTATACCGGCCTTAATCTACACCTTATTGGTGTTTAGGGTACCTTTGAGTCCTCGGTGGTTAATTGCCAAAAAAGATGATTTCGAAAATGCTGAAAGAATTTTAAAGAGAACAGATCCTGAAGGTGTTGAAGAGGCGGTGCGACTTGCCATAGAAGAGAAAAAACTCAACAGAGCTCAAGTAGGTTTTATGGCACTGTTCAATAGAAAATACATTAAAATCACTATGCTGGCAATTCTCATTGCTTTATTTAACCAGTTGTCCGGTATCAATGCCATTATCTATTTTGCTCCAAGAATTTTTGACATGGCAGGAATCAGTGCAGAAAGCGCATTATTGTCCACTGTAGGTATTGGTGTAACTAACATTATCGCTACCATGTTGGGGCTTTTCTTAATTGATAGAATTGGAAGAAAAAAATTAATGTACATTGGCTCTTTCGGTTATATTATATCCTTACTCCTTATTGCCTATTCATTTTCGGGTGCTCAAATTAATAATACCTTCTTGCCCATTTTTGTATTTATGTTTATCGCCTCCCATGCCGTTGGTCAGGGAGCAGTTATATGGGTATTTATTTCGGAAATTTTTCCTAACGAACTTAGAGCCCACGGACAATCAATGGGATGCTTTACGCATTGGATACTAGCTGCAATCATCGCTAATGTCTTCCCACTCATGGCTAATCAATTTGGCCCGGTAGTGATTTTTGGATTCTTTGCCTTTATGATGGTACTACAGTTATTATGGGTATTTACCAAAATGCCAGAAACAAAAGGTCGATCCCTAGAAGAGATTCAACAAGAATTTATAAAAGAAAATGGTTAAAAAAATAATCTGCTTTGGCGAAATGTTGTGGGATGTCTTTCCTAAAGAAAGCATTGCGGGAGGAGCACCTATGAATGTTGCCTTACACTTACAACATCTTGGATTGGATGTAAAAATGATCTCCAAAATAGGGGATGATAAATCCGGACGTAAATTACTATCCTTTATAGAAAAATTTGGAATGTCAGAAGATTTGATCCAAATAGATAATGAATTTCCTACAGGAAGTGTACTTATCAATGACGAGGATAAAGAGAATATTAAATATGAAATTGTAAAACCGGTAGCTTGGGACCATATACAATGGAATCAGCAAATTGACAGAGAAAGCAGAATTGTCGATGCTGTTGTTTTTGGCTCTCTCGCTGCAAGGGACGAAGAAAGCCGACAAACGCTATTTAAAATTCTGGATTCTCCGGTTTTGAAAATTTTGGATATCAACCTACGCCCACCCTTTTATACAGCAGACTTGCTTGATAAGCTATTAACGAAAGCGGATATTCTCAAAATAAATGAAGATGAACTTACACTTTTGGCTAATTTTTACGACCTACCCAATCAAATGGATGGTGCTTTAGAAAAGCTAAGTGAGCTATTTTCGTTTGAATTGGTTTGCATCACTTTAGGAAGTAATGGGGCCGCTATCTATCAAGACGGAGAAATCATCAAACATCCCGGTTATCCTGTTAGTGTAAAAGATACTGTAGGTTCAGGGGATGCTTTTCTAGCAGGCTTTATCTATAAATACCTTAGCAAAGAGTCTCTGGAAAAAACCTTGGATTTCGCTTGTGCTTTGGGTGCTTTGGTGGCTACATTTAATGGTGGAACACCACAATATAAGGCCGAAGATATCCGGTCAATAATGGATATGTAAGAGACAACCCCCCGAAGATAAATTAACGGGGGGTTATTTTCTAAGATACCAAAACCTAAAACAAATGGAAATAATGACGCTAATCCATTTAACCCAATGATGGGATCAGGTGTATTGTTAGGGATTTATAACAATAAATAACAGCAATTTCGTAATCTTAGAAACTAATTCCTGCAGATAATTTAAACCCTCTGTTGTAAACAGATGCATCTGAATCTTTAAATACAGGGTTTATACCAAAATCATAACTTGCTTGTAAATTAAAGCCTTTAGGTAAGTTATATCCCACACCTACTACCACCGCTGCATCGAAATCATTGATATTATCCGTGTCCCATCCATAGGTATTACCTAAAGCGTCTGCCTCAAAGCTTGAGCCTACCAATACTGAAGCCTGTGGGCCAAAAAACAAATTCACCCCATCTGTAGCATAAATCCTAAACAACACCGGCAACTCTACATAGTCTAAAACAGCGCGGGAATTGACCATGTCATCATTTTGGGTACCTTTTACCGAATAGTACAAACCCGGCTCGATGGAAAACCTTTCTGAAACAAAACCATTTCCATAAAAGCCTGCATGAAAACCAACTCGATTATTGTAATCATTGCTATTTACATCCGATCCTCCCCATGTAAACAAATTTGCTCCCCCTCTAAGACCAAATCCAGAATTGCTCTGGCCGTGAACTGCAACTGTTCCTATTAATAAAAGTGATAATAATAATCCTAGTTTTTTCATAGTTATATAATAATTGGTTTAGATCATCTTAAACCAATTCTATGCCAAAGCGCATGTTTCACTTTATTCACTTAAGGAAGGGTAAATTCTGATCGTCAAACATCCGGCGATTAAGAATGGAATTAAAAAATTGAAATCAGCCGTATCAGTAATAAATATATAGGAACAGATAAAAAATCAACGAAAACTATAAAATTATTATTCCCTGTAGAGCAAGGATACAAATGAAAGAAGACACCCAGGTATATATAAAAAAAGTTTCTTAGCTATTAGATTCGTTGAGGGTGAATAACGAATCGCAACAACTAAGAAACTGTACCAATTAAACTACTCTTTTTTCTATATAGCTAGAGTTTAGGATGGCGAGTGCCCCCATGTATTTCAGCTGAAACTTAATCAAGTCACCAACCTTGTATTTTTTGGGATTTTCTCCAAGATTAATAATAATCATATCTGAACTCGCTCCTAAAATCTCAAAGGCGCCATCGTCGGGCATGAGGTATTTGGGATCTACATCTAAAAGTCCCAAATCCAAAATGGCTCTATAGGAAGATTTTCCATATAATGATTCATCAATTTCTGTAACCTCACCTTGAGGATTGGATGCCAGGGTTCCTGTGGGAAGCAAAGGCTTCTCCTGCATTTCAATAATCTCAGCCAAGAGTTCGAATACATTCCCATGCATTCCATCAATCGTTTTTTCCTCCACCAAGTCTACACCAAAATAAAGCGTTTCACCAATCCTAAAATGATTAACTCCTTTAGGCAATTGCTTGCGCAGCATAAGTGGAATGGTAACTGAGGTTCCCGCTGACACCCAGGGAATCTTTTTATTGAATTTCAACTCAATAATTTGCTTGTAGAGAGATAGCTGAATCAATTTATCTGCAGAAGGAAGCACGCCATTCAAGCAGTTCAAATTGGTTCCCAATCCGATAATCTCAAGATTTGGAAGGTCAAAAACTTTGGCATAAAAATCCAGCAGATGGTCTCCCATCACTCCTTCCCGAAGATCCCCTGTTTCTACCATGATGATGATTTTATGGCTCTTTTTCTGCTTAACAGCCTCCTCACTTATCCACCGAATGGTATTAAGCTCACTGTTTAGGCTGACATCCGCATACCTAACCACATCTCCAAGATTTCTTTTTGAGGGTGGCTTGATATAAACAGTCTGAACATCAGCATTTAATTCTTTCACTTTGGCCAGGTTACTAATTCGGGAATCGTGGATTTCACTGGCCCCCATGTCTATTAGCTCCTGCAAGTACATTCTATTTCCACAAAGAATTTTAGACACTACACCCCATGACACTTCATTAGCATCAAATTCTTTCTTTAGAAATTCAAAGTTTGATTTGAGCTTATCCCTGTATAGATTTAAATATGCCATATTATTTTTTCAACCTCATTTCCAGGTATTTGTTAGTAAAGCCAAGTTTTTCATAGAGAATTTTTGCCGGATTATCCGGTTCAACATGTAGCGCAATATCACCATGTGCCATATCAATGGCTGTTTTCATCAGTTTTTTACCTACTCCTTTTCCTCTCTGTGAAGCGTCTACGGCTATATAAACAAGAATATTTTCGGGGATATATCCCGACATACCGGTTTTATTAACGATCACCGCACCAACTATTTTACCCTCTTCCCTAGCTAAAACTGTAAAACCGCCTTTATCTCCGGCCTGATCTAGTGCATAATCCAGACATCGCATAATGTCATTTTTTGGATCACCATATTGCTCTAGGTGCTCAAATAAGAAGTCGGCAATTTCATTTTTCTGCAAGTAAGTGGCATTGTCTATGGCCGATAGGGTTTCTAAGGTAATCATTTATGTTCTGTATTTAAATTAAATTTTATGTAATCTTTTATCGAACCTAAAAACAAGCAAAAACACTGCTAAAGATGCAAAAACGCCAAAAAAGTTAGGATCAAGACCAAATGGCAGGGTCAATTTTAACAAAGAGAGCACCGCCGTGGTTCCTCCCCCTATAATCATTGAAGTCAAAGCCGCTTTTGGAGAGCGCATGTTCCAAAAAAGACCTGCAATGATTGGCACAAAAAGGCCTGAAACCATAAAGGCATAAGAATACAACATGAGCTCTAGTACATTGGTCATTTGTAGCGCAATAACAAGTGCTACCACGCCTATCAAGAGGGTAAACAACTGGCTAATTCGCATCACAAATTTATCCTCTTTGGTTTTGAGTATTTTCCCAAATATGTCGGTGGTCAGATTTCCGGAAGCAGCCATCAGACATGAGTCTGCGGTAGAAAGTACTGCTGAAAAATATGCAGACATCATCAACCCCATTATTCCGGGAGGTAAAACAGTGCTTAAAAGAATGGGTAAGCCCATCTCCGGATCTAAAGTTTCCAAACTCTCTACAATCAACCCTTGTTCGAATGCAACCTTGGCTAAAAGCCCTAAGGACACTCCCATAAAGGCCATGATAGGCCATTCAAATAATCCGGCTATAAACCATGCTTTTTTGGCAGACTTTTCATCTTCACTTGCAAATATCCTTTGATACAAAGTCATCCCAACAAACCAAATAGGCAAAATGGTAATCCCCCAATTGGCAAAGTCTTGCCAGCTCAAATTGGTGAGGGAAAAATATTCATCCGGCAATGTACTTCTGATGGCATCCCATCCACCGACATGGAAATAAGATATAGGTAGTCCTATAAAAATAAATCCCGCCATTAAAACTATCCATTGAACAGTATCGGTATAAATCACCGCTTTTAACCCACCAAGAACTGTATATACAACCGCTATGATGCCCATAATAAGTAGGGCCATATTTAAATCCAAGGTAGGAAAGGTTCCCGAAGCCAATTTCGCTCCGGCTAGCAATTGGGAGGAAGTAAATCCCAGATAGCCAACAAAAGAAATAATGGCAGCCGCTATCCCCACCTTCTTATCAAATAAATATTGGAAAATTTGAGGCAAAGTATAGAAATTCTCAAAGGCAGGATTGGATCTCACTTTTGGTATCAACAGAACAGCGGCCATCCAGGCCCCTAAAAGGCCTGTAAAGAGCATCCAGCTACCGGATAAACCCATCATAAAACCCAAGCCTCCCAACCCCACAGAAAAGCCCCCTCCAACATCAGTGGCAACTACTGAGAGCCCGATGTGCCAGCTTCCAATATTCCGACCTCCTACATAGTAGTCATCCTGACCAGTATTCTTTCGCATAAAGTAAAAGCCTACACCAAGCATTAAAATCATGTAGACAATGAAAATAGATAAATCTATAAGTGACATTTAAATTTGGTTGTTTGATTAATAGCCCTCCATAGATAAAATAAATACTTACAATTCCTAATGTCTTCGTCTGGAATTGCAAGCATTTATCATTAACTAACCATGGATAGGCAAAAAAAAAGACCGGGAGCCCGGTCTTTCATATAATATTTTAGAGAATTTTAGCTTTTATCTGTACTGACAGAAGCAGCAAAATACTCTCTATTCATTCTAGCTATATTACTCAAGTCAATTTCTTTAGGACATTCGGCCGAGCAGGCACCCGTATTGGTACATGCGCCAAATCCTTCTTCGTCCATCTGAGCGACCATTTTTTCTGCACGTTCCCGCTTTTCAACTTTTCCCTGAGGCAATAGCGCCAATTGAGAAACTTTGGCAGAGACAAACAACATGGCAGAAGCATTTTTACAAGCTGCCACACAGGCTCCACAACCGATACAGGTAGCCGAATCAAAAGCCTCATCCGCAATAATTTTTGGAATAGGAATCTCATTGGCATCAGGTACTCCACCGGTATTTACCGAAACATAGCCTCCTGACTGTATGATTCTATCAAAAGAACCTCTATCTACAACCAAATCTTTAATGATAGGGAAAGCATTGGCTCTCCATGGCTCTATCGTGATGGTATCTCCATCTTTAAAAGAGCGCATGTGCAATTGACAGGTAGTGGTCTGAGTGGGCCCATGAGGCTGTCCATTGATATACAGTGAACACATTCCACAGATACCTTCCCTACAGTCATGGTCAAAATGAACAGGGTCATCTCCCTTTTCTGAAAGGTCTTCATTCAGAACGTCTAACATTTCTAAGAAAGACATATCTGCAGAAATTCCACTTAATTTATATTCTTTAAAACCCCCTTTATCAGATGGGTTTTGTTGCCTCCACACTTTTAATGTAAGATTCATATTATGATGAATTTTATAGGTTCAATCAATTATTTGTAGCTTCTCTGTGTAAGCTTAACATTTTCAAAAACAAGATCTTCTTTATTCAAGATTTCTTCTTTTCCTTCACCCGAGTACTCCCAAGCAGCTACATAGGCAAATTTCTCATCATCTCTCAAAGCCTCTCCTTCAGGAGTTTGATACTCTTCTCTGAAATGACCACCACAAGACTCTTCTCGATGCAAGGCATCTACTACCATTAGTTCTCCTAACTCTAAGAAATCAGCCACTCTATGGGCTTTTTCTAAAGAAAGGTTCAGCTCCTCACCGGTACCAAGCACTTTTACATCAGACCAAAATTCTTTTTTCAGTTCCTTGATCATTTCTTTTGCCTTGGAAAGACCTGCAGCATTTCTTGCCATTCCACAATAGTTCCACATGATCTTTCCTAATTTTTTGTGGAAATGATCTACAGTTTTACTACCGTTGATGCTTAACAAATTCTGAATCTTGGCCTTAACTTCCTCCTCACATTTCTTGAATTCAGGATGATCTACCGTTACTTTTTCATTTGGATGCTTGGCCAAGTAATCACCAATGGTATAAGGGATCACAAAGTAACCATCTGCTAAACCTTGCATAAGGGCAGAAGCTCCGAGACGATTGGCACCATGATCAGAGAAATTAGCCTCTCCTAGGGCATACAATCCGGACACATTTGTCATCAAATTATAATCTACCCAAAGACCTCCCATGGTATAATGGACTGCCGGATAAATCTTCATTGGTGTTTTGTATGGGTTTTCACCTGTGATTTTCTCATACATGTCAAACAAGTTGCCATATTTTCCTCTCACCGCATCTTCTCCATCTCTTAAAATAGCATCCCTGAAGTCAAGGAAAACTGCTTCTCCTGTTTCATTGACACCCCGACCGTCATCACAAACATATTTTGCGTTTCGTGAGGCTACATCCCTAGGCACCAAGTTACCAAAGGAAGGATATTTTACTTCAAGGTAATAGTCTCTATCCTCATCTTTGATGTCTTTAGGCGCTATTTCTTTTTTTCTTAATTTTTCAGACATTTCCACCGTCTTGGGAACCCATACACGTCCATCATTTCTTAATGACTCGGACATTAGGGTAAGTTTAGACTGGTGGTCACCTGAAACCGGTATACAAGTAGGGTGAATTTGCGTATAACAAGGGTTGCTGAAGTAAGCACCCTTTTTATGCGCCCTCCATGCAGCTGTGACGTTAGACCCCATGGCATTGGTGGAAAGAAAAAACACATTACCATAACCACCGGTACAAAGCAACACTGCATCTCCACTATGGGATTCAACTGCACCTGAAATCAAGTTTCTTGTAACTATTCCTTTTGCCTTACCATCGATGGTCACCACATCCATCATTTCTGTTCGTGGATAAAGTTTTACTTTGCCATTGGCTACTTGGCGGCTCAAGGCAGAATAAGCTCCCAACAACAATTGTTGTCCTGTTTGGCCCCTGGCATAAAAGGTCCTGGATACCTGAGCCCCACCGAAGGACCTATTGGCCAACAAGCCACCGTATTCTCTTGCAAATGGAACACCTTGGGCCACACACTGGTCAATGATATTTACAGACACCTGTGCCAGACGATATACATTGCCTTCTCTGGAACGGTAATCACCACCTTTGATGGTGTCATAAAATAAGCGGAACACTGAATCACCGTCATTTTGATAATTCTTAGCAGCATTTATCCCTCCCTGCGCAGCAATGGAGTGCGCTCTTCTAGGACTGTCCTGAAAGCAAAAAGCCTGCACATTATATCCTAATTCGGCAAGAGAAGCCGCAGCTGAGGCCCCGGCCAAACCGGTACCTACCACTATAATATTGTATTTTCTTTTATTGGCCGGATTGACCAACTTAACGTTAAACTTATGATTGGTCCATTTTTCAGCCAAAGGACCATTGGGTATTTTTGAATCAAGTTTCATCAATATTCAAATTTAATTTCCCTTTAATTTCTTAATTGTAGTCTCCTTAGCTTCCCTGAATAAACATCACAATGGGAATCAATGCAAACAATGCAGGAACTATTATGGCAAATGCCAATCCCAGCTTCTTGATAAAAGGGGTGTATTTTGTATGATTAATTCCTAAAGTTTGAAAAGCACTTGCAAAGCCATGTGATAAATGAAATGCTAAAACACCCATACTTACCACGTAAAAAATCACGTAAAGAATATTTTGGTAAGCAGCTGATACAATGGCAAAGCTGTCTTTGTAACTCACTCCATCATAGGTAACCATCGGCACTTCACCAAACTTCAATTCATACCAAAAACCTCTCAAGTGAACCAAAAGGAAAATGAAAATCAAAGTTCCCAGTATCCCCATACTTCTGGAGCTCCATGTACTATTCTCTGAAGCTTTTGAAACGGCATAGCCAATAGGCCTTGACTTCTTATTGTGTCGCGTGAGAATAACCGCATACACAGCATGTAGAAGAATAAAACCAAAGTTTAAAATTGAAACAACTCTGATTAAAGGATTCGTTGCCATTGTTTCTGCATAGATATTAAATGACTTTCCCTCGTCCGGTAAAATCAATTGTAGGTTACCGGCAAGGTGAACCACCAGAAACAAAATAAGAAATAATCCCGTTAGGGCCATCAATAATTTTTTGCCCAGCGTACTATTTAAGGTTTTAGATACCCAACTCATATAATTTTTCGTTATTACGGTTTGATCTTAGTAATGAGGCCAAATTTACATTTGTAATCAATAGCAAACAATCAATCATCTGTCAATCACCTTATTTTAAATAGTTCTAAATAATCAGATGTAAATAAAAATTTGCGATAATATTAACCGTTATTTATTCGTTTTTGTTTGGTTTCTTCTATACATCTGGAAAGAAAGCCTTAATGATCAGGCGCCTTTGAATGTACTATGAAGTTTATTTACAGCATACCCTCCTCAATATTGACAAAAAAAGGCTTGGAAAAAAAAGTGAATCAAATGAAAACTAAAGAATAATAAATACCACAGGGAGTGAAAAATTCACTATAAAGCTATAATTTAGGGTAACCATTGAAAAAATAAAAACGTTTTGATCTAATAGAGTGGTTTTGAAGGGATAATCTTTAAAAATACAAAACCAAATAACTTGACTAGAGCAAACCGCTGAAATATACCAAAATATGAAATATTGTTACTTTCTTTTGGGCTTAATGGCCTTGATGCTAAGCACAGCCTCTTCTTATGCCACCCACATTAGAGCGGGAGAGATCATTGCCGAAAGAGTCTCTACTCAAACCCTGACCTATAAAATCACAGTTGTAGGTTATACAGACACACGGTCTTCAGTCATTTTTGGTCCAGGAAAAATAGATTTTGGCGATGGCAGGTCTGAGGTATTGAATACAGAAAATGATTTTGACGTTACTGAGAACTTGGGAAATAATATAGAAAAAAATGTCTTTGTTATCACACATACCTATCAGGGACCTGGGAATTACACCATCAGGTTTATGGAACAAAACCGGAATGCGAATACTTTAAACATGGATCAATCTGTAGACACTCCTTTTTATATTGAAACCATGATTAATATTGACCCCTTTTTAGGTGTCAATAATTCTCCGGTTCTTACCATTGCCCCTGTAGACAATGGTGCCGTCAACCAAACCTATATTCACAATCCGGGAGCTTATGATCCTGACGGGGATAGTTTGGCCTATGTGCTGGACATTCCCAAACAAGCATTTCAACGCCAAGTAAACAATTACAGAAGCCCTGCTTCAAGTGAATTTAGCTTCACTAAACAAGATGGGTCCACTCCTCCCATATTGGAATTAGACCCCGTTACCGGGGATTTAATTTGGGATGCTCCGGGCATTGCAGGTCAATACAATGTTGCCTTTAGAATTGAAGAATGGCGCCTAGTCGCAGGGGAATGGACGCGAATCGGCTATGTACTGCGAGACATGCAAATTATTGTCGAAAACACGGACAATCGAAGACCTGAATTAATCATGCCGGATGATATATGTGTAGAAGCGGGTACTGAAATAACAGAGATTTTTCAAGGCATGGACCCTGATGGAGATCCAATATTAATTGAGGTCTTTGGAGACCCCATTGAAATCACCTCTTCACCAGCCACCTATAACCCTATCTCAACCTTTCAATCTTCTCCCGGCATTGTTAATTTCCAATGGCAAACTGTATGTAGTCATGTCAGGGCCCGAACTTATCAGGTAAGGGTGAGAATTGCGGATGATCCTGATTCCGGGCCATCTTTGATCGATATTAAAACCTGGAATATCACAGTAGTGGCTCCT
>NZ_CAXBOC010000022.1:0-20647 GCF_963976465.1 uncultured Cyclobacterium sp.
CCCAAAATAGCCAATCCGGCTACTCTAACCCCCTTGTCTTGGTCTGTGGTTGCTAATTCCAAAGCATTTCCCATTTTATCTGATCCAAGATTGGCCAAAGCTTTGATGGCTGCTTCTCGCACCATGGGTACTTTATCCGTTTTTAATAGGCTTAACAATTTATCAGAAGCATCTGTAACTTTTAGACTACCAATAGCAGACGCTGTAGATTGTCGTATTTTTGGACTAGAATGGGCTGTTAATTTTAGTAATGGACCGGCGGCCTTTGCCCGAATTCCTTGGACATCTCGTTTTATTTCTCCTCTATACCTTCCCGTAACACGGTCAAGTAAAGATGGGTTGTCCCAGGTAGACAATGCTTCAATGGCTTCTATTCTCATTGCTTCAGGTGCTGACTCCAAAGCAATAAAATCCAATACTAAACCTAAAGCTTCTTCATTGCCAACTCTTAAATTGGCATTGATTGCTCTTCTGAGTAAAGGTTCTGAATTTAATCCTTTTCTAGTTAACACTTTACCCAAAGCAGGCAAAGCTTCTTCAATAGAAAAATCATCATTGATTGCTCGGGCTGCTTCTGCCACAATATACTCCTCCTTATCTGCTAAAAACAAAGCCACCTCAGGAGCTTGTATCCGTCTCAAAGCCACAACTGCAGCCACCCTCACAGCCCTTGATGGGTGATTGTGCAAGGCTCCAATGGCAGAAACATCTCCAATCCTTGCCAAGGCAAGACTTCCGGCATGGCGGATATAGACATCTTCGTCATTATTATCCGCTAATAGAGCTATGATTGGTTGTACTGAAGATTGAGCTTTAATTCTGCCCAATGCTTCTGCTGCAAAAAATTGTACCCGTTTAATATTGTCTTTGAGCAAGGGAATTAATGCTTCTTCGGCGAGAGAATACTTTATATCACCTAGCCATCTTGCTGCCTGTGCTCTGATTTCAGAATCAGGGTCCTCTAATAATGGCAATAATAAATTTCCGGCATCTTCTTCACCCGATCGGTCAAGCTGAGCAATACCCCATATGGAATGAATTCTAGCTAGTTGCTCTTTGTCTGCAGCTAGTTTTTGCTTGAAAACCTCTAACCCCTTACCGGCTCTATTGGCCAATTCAAATTGAGCTTTTTGCCGTACCCGCCTGTCAGGGTAGGCCAGCAAATTCCCAAGCTCCTCATTTTCTTTATTTTTAAAATCAGCTCTGATTAAGGTTTCTGTGTCTTTCCGAAGTTGGCTATTTTCTCCTGCTGCATCTTCAAGTTTCCAAACCCTGCCATTGTCTTTTGTTCCCCAACCATCAATCCAATCAGAAAAATAAAGGGCTCCATTCGGACCGAAATCCATTCCTGTAGGCAGTAAGCCTCCCAGTATTTTCTTTGTTTCTTTCATTTCAAACCCTGCTCCTTTAGGACTTAATTTAAAAGCATATATACCCGATCTCGCAGGATTTCCTGAAAACCCTGCAACAAAAAAGGTATCCTTCCACCTTTCACCTAAAGCTGTACCGGGATTGTATAACATTCCGGTAGGCCCATTGATATAGTTTTTAATAGGTGGAAGAAAATAGGCTGCCTGCCCCTCGTGTCTCGGTTTGGCCATATTTTCATCCATCCATACCTTATATGTATTGTTTTTTGGATCCCTGTACTTACCAAATTGCCAATTGATCCGCCAGCCGGTATCAGATCCTTCAACCAAATAAACAAGCCGCTCACTTTCACCCCTATGGTCCCCATCATTGTCTACACTAATCAGGTTACCATAGTCATCAAATACAAACTCATGGGTGTTCCTTACACCCATTGCGAAAATTTCAAAATCGCTTCCATCAGGATTAGAACGAGCGATCACTCCCCTATTCGGGTACTTATGCTCAACCCCATCTTGGTCCACTCCATTAAAACCAATATCTCCTATACCCCAATAGACCCTACCGTCAGGCCCCATTTCTAAGCCTGACATCCCATGTCCTCCAAAACCGATGTGTAGCCCATAACCATGAGAAATAGAAACTTTGTTGGAAGCCAATCCGGTCTCAGGATCTTCACTTACCCGCCACATGTCAGGAGCAGCACCTACAAATAAGTCATCACCTTGTTTCATTACAGCACCTGCAACATCTGTCACCTCCTCATATAACTCATCAAATACCAGCTGGTATTCGTCTGCCAAACCATCTCCGTCTGTATCTTCAACTCGGTATATATGGTCTCTTTCCACAGCCATATCTTTCCAGTCATGGTAGCCATCCTCATTGACATCTTTTAGCCATTCATTTTTATCACTGTTCTCTTGAGACAGTTCCTTGCGCAGAAACGCACGCTTTTCCTCTATGGTTTGTAAACCTATGGATCTTATTTCCCAATCCTGATGCCTTCTAATATCATGTTCAGAATTTTTCTGCCTGTTGGTACGGGTGTAATACAATCTTCCTTGATCATCAAAATCTATTGATATGGGATCAAAAATCATGGAGTCTGAGGCCCAAACCTTTACAAAAAGACCTGAATCAATTTCAGGCTTCAGTTGCTCTTCCAATTCAGCAGCCCATTTCTGGGTATCAGCAGGATTAAATTTAGTTTTTCTTAAATCTTGTTCTTTATTTGTTCCGCAGCCAAAAAGAATAAATAAGCATCCTATGGAAAAAAAACAAAAAAAAAGAAGGGATTTTACTGTCAATTGCTTCATGGGTTACAATAAATTATTTTCGGAATTCTGCTTTTATAAAAACAGAACAGAAAGGACAACTTTGTTCTATTATCATTAGAAAAAGTCTCCGATGTTTAGGTATATACTCGATACATTTTTACAAGATATCAATATATACCAGTCCGGAAATATAAGGAAAAGATTAGTAGTGAAAAATTTAATTTTTACAAAGGTTAGCATCACCTTTTAATGTCCATTCTCACCCTTATTAATGGTCAAAGCAAGGTGTGAAGGGTCTCTCAGTTTTTGTTCGCAATTATTCATTGCCCTAAAGTTGTGATAAGCGGTTTTCCAAATTTGCCCTTTCCTTGCATTTTTTAATTCAGGTTGCTTGTCCAGGCCACCCGGATACCATTCTCCATTCTCATGGTCAATCAGATACCGCTGTATATATTCCCATTGGACTTGGAATTTTTTAAAGTAGTTCAAAGGATCATTCGGATATAGGTCAGTCATAATCAAAAGACTGTTAAGCCCCTCAGCTTGTGCCCACCAATTCTTTGTATCTTTAATTAATTCAGGCTTAGATTCTCCGGCAAAATAATATCCCCCATCGTAAAAACCGCCAACCTTATTATCCCAGCCATACCTGAGAGAATGATCTACCATTTTCTTTCCTATCTTCCAGGTTTTGTAGTCCTCTTGTAATCCCAAGACATGGGACGCCTCCATCATCAAATAAGCCGTCTCTATATCATGACCATAGGAAACATGATCTATGGAATGGTGTTTGTCTATTGCAACCCTGCCTTTGTCTCTAAAGCTCACCGGCTTCCAATCAGGATATAAAAACAATTGTAAATACCCCTCCTTTTGAACAATTTTATCCCTTATGATTGTCAATAATTCTTTAGTTCTTTGTTTCAACAATGGATCTTTCCAAACTCCATACAATTCGGTAAAAGCTTCCAATAAATGAATGCTGCTGTTTTGATCTTTATAGCCAATGGTAGCGGTAGAAGCTGTATTACTGTCTCGCTTCAAGACTGTGCCATCTAAAGCCAAGGATTGGAAATAACCTCCATATTTTGGATCGTAACTGTGCTCCTCCAACCAATAAAAAGCCTTTTTAGCCAACGCAAGTACTTCTGGGTTTGACGACACCTTATAATATGCCGCCAATCCATATATTCCAAAGGCATTGCCATAGGCTGTTTTGGAGCCAATGCCACTGGATTTCACCTTTCCTTCACGACTAAGTAAAGTATGAAACCCTCCATTTTCCTTGTCCCAAAATTTATCTTTCAAAAATGTAAACCCAAGTTTTGCTCCTTCATAATAATGTTTGGTATCAGGACTTCTCTCAATCATCTTAGACAAAGTCCACAAATGCCTGGCTTGTGAAACAATCATTTTGTCTTGATTTTCAGTAGGATTAAATGCCGCATCAAAAGAACTGATATACCCCCCGTATGTTGTATCGTAGGCCTTTGGATACCAATGATTGATCAGCTCATGGTTAATGGAATAGGCAATTTCATCCGCAATTTTTTCTCTTACAGAATTTTGAGCAAAAATAGGCTGCAAAAGAGAGGATACTAAAAAAACAACTAAAGGTAGGGACTTCATAAATTTTGGGTTTTAATAATCACCTAAATTTAATTTCATTCTTTCAGATTTCCAACTAAGCAAGTTTGTCGTTTTATAGGAATATACTTTAGCACTTTATCTTCAAGGGTAAACTCTAAACAGCGAACCATATAATTAATTAGTTGTTTAACTGGAAAAACAATTGCTAAACTGGAAAACCCGTTGTATATTTATACTTGTATAAAAATTAAGACTACATGGATAAATTAACTAAAAAGGAAGAAGAACTAATGCAAATACTTTGGCAACTTAAAAAGGCTTTTGTTAAAGACATTGTAGCCAAATATCCTGACCCAAAGCCTCATTATAATACCGTTTCTTCTCTCATCAGGGTTTTGCAGGAAAAAGGAATGGTAGGCTTTAATGCTTATGGAAATACTTATGAGTATTTCCCTTTGTTGATGAAAGAAGCCTATCGCAAAATTTACATGAAGGAGATTATAAGCAATTATTTTGACAATTCCGTCTCCAGTGTTGTTGCAGCTTTTGTAAAAGAGGAGCAATTGGATGATGAAGAAGTTAAAGAATTGATCAAAATAATACAATCAAAATAAATTATGGAAGCTCTTTTTCTATATCTATTGAAGGTATCAATGATAAGTTTGGTATTATACCTCTCTTACTATTTTATACTTAGAGGACACAAGCAATTTGTTTTTAACCGGATCTTCTTGTTGCTTGTTCTTCCGTTGGCACATATCATCCCATTGATACAAATACCTATACAAGATGACCTTTCACGAGTTTTAGTGTATGTCAATGAAACATCTCCAATTTCTCCCGAAGCTAGCACATTCATCCATGCTAGTACCAATCCTGAAACTATGGATTGGTTAGCCATAGTGGTCAACATATATATCATTGGAATAGTTTTTTGTCTGATTAGGTTCGCGCTAAACTATTTCCAAGCTTACAAAATATACAATACGGCTCAAAAAGATATGATGGGAAGCCAAACCGTTTACCTATCAAATAAAAACATTCGAGCTTTTACCTTTATCAATAAAATCATCATTGGAAGCAATATTATCCATCATCCTAATTTAGAAATGGTGGTTGATCATGAAAAGGTACACCTAAATGAAAAGCACTATATTGATTTATTCCTAATAGAATTTCTTTCAGCCTTTCAATGGTTCAACCCAGTGGTTTATGTTCTAAACAGAGCCATAAGGTTAAACCTCGAATACAGAGTAGATGACATGGTGATACAAAAATCCAATATGAGACAATACCAAATGGCATTGGTCTCGATGGTTAGCGATCGGATGGTACTTCCTCAATTTACAGAACTGAATTCCAATAATCTCAAAAACCGTATACTTATGATGAAATCAACTAGTATTTCGAAATTTACAAGGATTAGAAAATTAGCTATTTTGCCTATTTTCCTGATCTTATTGGCAGGCCTATCTGAAAAAACAACAACATTCAAGGCACCTGAGAGTCAAGAAATGGGCTTCAAAGCATCAGAAACCTCAAAAACCAAAAATACCCCATCAAATAACGATATTAATACAATAGATGATTTGAGCAGGTATTTTTCCAAATCGCTAAAGTACCCCAAAGAAGCGAGAAAATTTGGCCAAGTTGGATCGGTAACTTTATATTTCAAAATAAATAACAACGGTAAATTGACAGGTGTTTATGAGACACAACCTTCTGGTGAAGTATATTATTACCCCGATGGTAGCTTAAAACGTGACCCATTTAAATACAAAGATATTGTAGTCGTCGGCTACGGGAACAATCCTTTAACAAACCCCATATTAATTAATGAATCAAACCAACACTCAAGACTGTATGAAGAATGCAAAAGAGTAATCAATGATCTTCCTAGACTAAACATTGAAGAATTGAAAGGCAAAACGGTTGAAATTGAATTTCGATTTAAATTAAAATTGAAATAAAAAAAGAATTAAATTTCTATGGTATGAGGGCTATTATGAATAAAACAAAAACACTTTTCCTAATTCTTTAAACTTTCTGTTTAAATATGACCTTCAATTAAATTAATAAATCCTTTCATTCCTTCCTTTTATCAGGATGCCTTATATTTGCGGACGCATAATAAAAAGCAGAGTTGAATGAATGATTTTATAGCTGAATTAAAGTGGCGTGGCATGATCCAAGACATGACCGCAGGATTAGAAGAACATATACAAAAAGGGCAAGCAGCAGCCTATCTTGGTTTTGATCCAACGGCAGATTCACTTCATATAGGCCACTTGGTAGGTGTAATGACCTTACTCCATTTTCAGCGCTCAGGACACCAACCCCTTGCGCTTATTGGTGGGGCTACAGGAATGATTGGAGATCCATCTTTTAAGTCGGCAGAGAGAAACCTTTTAGACAAGGCTACTTTGGATCAAAATATTGCCGGTATCCGAAAGCAGTTGGAGAAATTCTTAGATTTTGATGCAGAAGCTTCTAATAAAGCTGTATTGGTAAACAATTACGATTGGATGTCTGAATTCTCATTTCTAGAATTTATTAGGGATGTGGGTAAATACATTACGGTCAATTATATGATGGCCAAAGACTCCGTAAAAAGAAGGCTTGAGGAAGGAAATGGCCTGTCTTTTACAGAGTTCACCTACCAATTGATCCAAGGGTATGATTTTTATTACCTATGGAAAAATAAAGGATGCAGCATACAATTGGGTGGCTCAGATCAGTGGGGTAACATTGTAACCGGAACTGAGTTAATCAGGAAAAAAGAAGGTGGCGAGGCATTTGCATTGACTGTTCCACTAATTACCAAAGCTGATGGTACCAAATTTGGTAAAACTGAAGGAGGAAGCGTATGGTTGGATCCGGAAAAAACTTCACCTTATGCCTTTTACCAATTTTGGCTGAATGTATCAGATGAAGATGCGTCCAAATACATTAGAATTTTCACTACCCTGGATAGGGAAACGATAGAAAATTTAGAAAAGGAACACCTTGAAGCGCCACATCTTCGTGCCTTGCAAAAAGCCTTGGCAAAAGACATTACGATTCTGGTTCATAGTGAAAAGGATTATGAGATAGCAGTCAAAGCTTCAAATATATTATTTGGAAAGTCCTCCTTAGAAGATTTATCTACATTGGATGAGCGTACTTTCCTCCAAGTGTTTGATGGAGTTGATGTGATAGAAATGGATCAGACTACCTATGAAAATTCAGAAAATGCCCTAGATTTATTGACCTTAGATCAAACAATTTTTAAGTCAAAAGGTGAAGCCAGGAAAATGATTCAGGGAGGTGGGGTATCTATAAATAAGCAAAAGATAGAAAACCCAAATAATAAAGTGGAAACCGCCTTACTCCAAGATCAATACCTTTTGGTACAAAAAGGAAAGAAAAAATATTTTATTATCAAGGTACTTTCATAAGAATTAAAATCAGGTCTGCCAATTAACAAGCACAGTATAGCATATGGGCGTTTACGAAAGACAGCAAAAAGAGAAAAAAATCCTTGAATCCGCCATCGTTTTGTTTGGTGAAAAAGGTCTCCATGCCACAAAAGTCGAAGACGTAGCTAAAAAGGCTAAAATAAGTAAAGGTCTTGTTTATTTTTACTATAAAAGTAAAGAAGACCTTTACATGGCCATTACAAAAAAAGGGATCGAAGAATTAAAAGAGGTCTTTAATAAATCTTTTGGCAAGGGAAAAGACAAAACTGGTATTGAAGTGATGACTGATTTGGTCAATGGGTATTTTCTATTTGTGCAGGAAAAGAAAGTTTTCCATGACGCCATTCTCTATTTTTTATCTGTATTGGAATTGTATCACCAAGATTCAGAAAAAGTAAACCCTTTGCTTTTAGAAAGTCAATATTTCAACAAGCTACTTCAAAACCATAATGATATTGCAAAAATTGGTATTAAAGCGATATCTCTAGGTATAAAAGACGGAAGCATGCGACCCGATTTACAAGCAGACAGCACCTTTTATACCATTTGGAGCATGTTAATTGGATACTGCAGGTTATCCGGATCAGTTAACCTTGAGCCAAATGACATCAAAATCAATGCAGAAAGTTGGAAAAATGGTTTCAACAAAATACTTTTTGAGATTTTAAAAGGTACTAATAACCCTGTGAAATCTCAACCTGTTCAAGGTAATCTTTTCTAAAAAGAAAATATTTTTTTTAAGGTTATAGTATCCAATATCTGACGCATGTATACTTTAGGCATTGTTATTGTACTATTATGTGCAATAAACTAAAGAAAATACTATGGATTTATTAATTGGAGCTTTAACAATCGTAGCAATCGTAATTGCAATCTTTTTACTCTACAATAAAATATTCAAAACCAAAAAACTCAATGGAGACTCAGAACAAGAAATTTCAGCCAAAGAGGTATTAGGTAAAGAGGTTAGGAATATGGAAAAAGATCAAAAAGACCAATCTGAGAAAAAGGGTTTTAAAACACGAGAAAACCACTCCTAAATTAGTCCAAAGACAATTCTTCGGAATATATTAGACCAGCTTTACCTATAATTATTATTTCCAAAAAATCATTATAGGCTTCCCTTACTTACTTTCTTAGGAAGGTATTATAATTGAAACGCCCTAATTTAGAACTTTTGGTTTTTTAAAAAACCACCCCAATTCTTAATTGCATGAAACTAAGGAAATAAAATTCTGTTGGATAATTCGGGTTTAAATTTTAAATTTGAATAGACAGAATTTTGACTTCTTAAAACAAAATTTATATGGATTTAAGCTCACTATTTTCACTGCATGGAAAAGTCGCTATTATTACGGGCGCAAGTAGTGGTATTGGTTTTTCAATCGCTCATTTTTTTGCTGCGGCAGGAGCTAAGGTGGTGATCAATAGTAGAAATCAGGAAAGGCTTGATGAAGCTATAGGCAAGCTCAAAGAAAAGGGGTACATCGCCATGGGGGTTGCCAATAATATTGGTTACCCTGATGATCGTAAAAATCTGATTGAGCAAACTGTCAATAAATATGGCCAGATCGATATATTGGTCAATAATGCCGCTACTAACCCTGTTTATGGAGCCATTGAAGATACCGATATAGGTGTTTTTGACAAAATTTTAGATGTCAACCTTAAAGCACCTTATGAATTATCAAAGTTGAGCTTACCCTTTTTAAGACAATCCTCTGCGGCCTCTATCATCAACATAAGCTCGATTAGTGCCTTGTCTCCTGAAAAAGGCCTGGGTCTTTACAGTGTAAGTAAGACTGCGCTTGTCTCTTTGACCAAGGCTTTTGCTAAAGAGTGGGGAGCTTATAATATCCGTGTAAATGCCATATGCCCAGGCTTGATTAAAACCAAGTTTTCAGAAGTTCTCTGGTCAAATCAAAAACTTAGAGAGAAATTTTTAAAAGAACTTCCTTTGAGAAGAATTGGTGAAGAAGACGAAATAGGTGCTATGGCTTTATTTTTGGCCTCTCAAGCCTCAAGCTATACCACTGGAAGCGTCTTTACTGTGGATGGAGGATTCCAAGCTTGAAGTCAAGTAAAGCTACTGCAATAAAGTACTAGGACCAATCCAAAATCTCAAGAAACTCAACAATTGGCGAAGGTTTCAAAATTATAAAAGCCATAAAAATTCAATATTTTTATGGCTTTTTTATTATAGGTCAGTATTAATACCTTCCTAAGGGTACAATTAAGATGCTATCCTTCATTCATTTTTTGATTCAAGAACTTGAAAGTTACTGCGCACACTATCATTCCTTATGGTTATCATCTTCTAATTCTATAATCTTGACCTTTACTGCCTCTTTGATGGGCGTAACATGACCTCCTATATTTTCAGCAATATAATAGGTCAGTTGAGCTCCAAAGAGAAAAATGAGGACAGAATAGTATACCCAAATCAATACCACTACCAACGACCCGGCTGTCCCATAGTAACTACCTACATCAGCATTTCCTAAATATAGGCCTATTAAGAATTTCCCTAAGCCAAAAAGGAGCATGGTTACAAAAGCACCAAGCCAAACATCTTTCCATTTTACTTTCGCATCGGGAAGAATCTTATACATTAAACCAAAAACAAGAACAACTATGGATTGTGTTACCAAAAAATTGATAACTGAAGCCCATTGCAAAGTGCTATTTTCAAATATACCTGAAAAATAGTTCAGCAGAATAACAATAAAAGCATCTGCTAGAAGTGAAACCAATAATAGAAAACCGATTGAGGCAACCATTGAAAAACTTAAAAAACGATTCATTAAAAATTTCAAAATACCCTTTTCAGGTTTGGACCTGATATGCCAAATATGATTGATACTATTTTGTAAGCTGACAAAGACTGTAGTAGCAGAGAATATTAGGACCCCAATACCTATAATCCGGGCATACAAAGTTTGACCGGTAACTGATACATTTGACATAACGTCCTCTAAGGTAGCCGCGCTTTCAGTACCCATCATTTTTGAAACCTGTGTTAATAATTCCTCTTTTACTGTATCCTCATTTAGGATTACTGAGGCAATATTAAGAATAATGATTAACAATGCTGGAAGGGAAAAAATGGTGTAAAAAGCGGTAGAAGCAGCAAAAGTTAAAGAGTCATTTTTACCAAAATCTTTAACCCCATCTATCAATATTTCAAATACGGAATATTTTTTTAGCCTTTTTATTTTACTTTTAATCATAGAATCTTTCCCTACGTTTTTCTAAGGTATGTACCAAAAATCATTCCCTTTTTAATGCCAAAATTCAAATCAATCTTTTAGCTTAAGGCCATTAGCAAATCAGGACAAATTTTGTTCAGCAAAAAGAGGCTGATTATAAAAAGCATACCCTACCGCTTGCAGGTTTATGAATTGCTAAAAATTAAATGGTAATTTGTTAGGACGACCTGAATTCATAGGTAAAGGTAAATCAGAAACTTACATTTTACAGAAAGCCAAAAAAAATAAAATGTGGTAAGTCCCTACTACCTGATGCCTTGATCAGGATATTTCCCGGTAATGGTCCTTCCAAAGGCTTTCATTTCCTCCATTTGTTCTTGAAAATTTCCATTGGGTTGAATTACAGGACCAATACCTGCTAATTTTCTTTTATAATCCAAAAAACCAACCACTACAGGAACTTCCGCACCAAGAGCAATGTGATAAAACCCTGATTTCCACCTTGGAGCATAACTTCTAGTTCCTTCGGGAGTTACCATCATCACTAATTCTTCTGATTCATTGAGCATTTGAATCATGGCTTCGGTATAGGTTTGTTTCCGCTTTCCACTCACCTTTTTTCTATCTATTGGAATTCCTCCCAAAGCTTTAATCAACCAACCTAAAGGGCCCACCATGATTTCCTTTTTAATAGTGAACTTAACGGGTACTTCCATCAGGTAGAAAGCTGAAAGAGCATAGATTAAATCCCAATTACTTGTATGGGGAATGGCTATCAACACAGCTTTTTTCAAGCCTTCAGGCCATTTTCCTGAGATTTCCCAACCTGAAATCCAAAATATTAAACGAGCAAGTAATTTCATGATTTAGTGACTGTTACTAGCTTGACTTTTTAAATCAAGTAAAGGTGGATTTTCTTTAATATATTTTTTACAAAATAGGTAACCTGTTTCAAAAATTTCAGCAGCTTTCTTAACCTCTAGCACTCCAAACTGAGCCAAACCGGGAGGATCCATAAAAAAATCACATTGATTTTTTCTGCTGTAAACATTATAATTCAAGGACATGATTACTGATCGCTCTATGAGACCTTTAATATTGGGTTGCCCATCTAATATTGCTAAATTATTACAATTGACACCTATAAGAGTATCACATAGGCCAATTAATGGCTCTACCGGTAAGTTATTTAAAACTCCCCCATCTACATAAAGTGTATCGTTGAGTAAAATTGGCTCAAACATACCTGGTATACAAGATGAAGCCATCAATCGCTTTATCAAGGGTCCTTCGGAGAAGTACTCGGTCCGACCGTTTTGAAAGTTGGTAGCGGTAACAAAAATGGGAATATTTAAGGCAGAGAAGTCATCTTCAGGTAGATATTTGGCAAATAAATCCGCCAATAAATCCATTTTTAATAAGGCTTTAAAACTAATTGAAGGCTTAAAGAACTTAAAATAATTGGTTTGGGTGATGATGTTAAAGATTGTTTCCGGAGGGTATCCATGTGCATACAAAGCTGCAATAATGGCCCCTGCGCTACTTCCGGAAATATAATCAGGAGAAATCCCTTCCTCACCGAGCCCTTGCAAAATACCAAGGTGAGCAATTCCTCTGACACCCCCACCGGACAATGCAATGCCTATTTTATTCTTTTTTTTCAAAATAATAATTAAATAGGAAATCAGTTTAAAATTTAATCCTCAATTATCCCTATAACTGCCACCCTACTCTTGGACGATGCCCATTGCACAGAATTTCTCTATCCTTTTTTCAATTCTCTTGTCAACTTTCATTTTGTCAAGCTCAATCAGCGCTTCTTTGATCTTACCTTTAATCCTACCCGCCATATCGGACATGTTTCTATGGGCTCCGCCAAGGGGCTCTTCTATGATGGCATCAACCAAGCCATTGTCTTTCATGTCCGGTCCGGTAAGCTTAAGGGCTTCAGCTGCCTGCTCTTTGTGGTCCCAACTTCTCCAAAGTATTGTAGAACAATTTTCTGGTGAAATAACTGAATACCAGGAATTTTCAAGCATCATTACCTTGTCTCCAATGGCGATGCCCAAGGCACCCCCTGACGCTCCCTCACCTATAATAATACAAATTACAGGAACCTTTAACTTGAACATTTCTCGAAGGTTTTTGGCAATGGCTTCTCCCTGTCCGCGCTCTTCTGCCTCAATGCCGGGATAAGCACCAGGAGTATCAATTAAAGTAATGATCGGTTTATTAAATTTTTCAGCCATTTTCATCAACCTCAAAGCCTTTCTATAGCCTTCCGGGTTGGCCATACCAAAATTCCGTTCTTGGCGGAGTTTGGTATTTCTTCCTTTTTGCTGCCCAATAAACATGACGGATCTACCATCAATATCACCAAGGCCACCAATCATAGCTTTGTCATCCTTAACCGTTCTATCGCCATGAAGCTCAATAAAATCATTGGTCATTTCATAGATATAGTCCAAGGCATAAGGTCTATCAGCATGTCTGGAAAGCTGTACCCTTTGCCAGCGGGTAAGGTTCTGAAAAGTTTCTTTTTTTAATACCTGAAGCTTTTCTTCCAAAGATTGAATATCTGAAGACAAGTCTATGTTTTTTTCATTTGCCAACTGAATCATTTCCTGAAGTTTAAGTTCAAGGTCAGCTATAGGCTTTTCAAATTCTAATACCATAAAATGAAGTTTTGAAGCATCAAAGATAAAAATTAATTTTTGATTACCTGACCAACTTATATCAAAGATGGCGTTTAATCAATTTATGTTAGGTTAAAATTTTCCCATCTCTCATGGTCAACATCCGGTCTGACATTTCTGCCAAGGATTGATTGTGGGTGACAATTACAAAGGACTGCCCCAATTCATCTCTAAGTTTGAAAAACAACTCATGCAAAGATTGGGCATTTTCCGTATCCAGGTTTCCACTGGGTTCATCTGCAAAAATAATATCAGGGTTATTTACCAATGCCCTTGCTACGGCCACTCTTTGTTGCTCTCCACCGGACAATTGAGCGGGTTTATGTCCTAGTCGTGAGGAGATGCCCAAAAGTGCTGCCAGTTCATTGGTTCTTTTTTTAAGCTTCTCTTCCGATCTCTTACCAATAAGACCAGGAATCCAAATATTTTCTTCCGCTGTAAACTCGGGAAGCAGGTTATGAAATTGGAAAATGAAACTAATTTTATCATTCCTGAAACTGGCCAGTTTGTCTCCACTCAATTTTAAAACATCAACCCCATCTACTTCCAAGGAACCTTCATCGGGTTTGTCCAAGGTTCCTAATATATGTAACAAAGTGCTTTTACCGGCGCCTGAAGCTCCGACTATGGAAACTATCTCTCCCTTTTGAATGGTAACATCTACCCCTTTCAGGACGTGGAGTTCTCCATAATATTTTTGAATTGACTGCGCAACGAACATATAATTTAAAGATAATTTATGTGATGGTTGAACAAACATAGGTGTATTTTAAAACTAATCAAAAATAATATTGATCAGTAGAAATAAACTTACAGTACTTGCATTCTACGCTATCGGCTTGATTTTTAATCGCATGAAAAGCAAATATTGACAGAAGAAAAGACAATCCTAAAAAGAATCAACAAAAAGCCTTTGCTAAATCTTGAATAATCGGACATTTGACATTAACTTCGGGCAAAAATTTGACCATAATGAATATACACGAATATCAAGCTAAAGAAGTATTAAAATCTTACGGAGTCAAAATACAAGAAGGCATTGTCGCTGATAGCCCTGAAGCTGCACTTGAGGCAGCCAAGAAGCTTACAGCAGATACCGGAACTTCTTGGTATGTACTAAAGGCACAAATTCATGCCGGAGGTAGAGGTAAAGGAGAAATTAAAGAAACCGGATCCAGAGGTGTGGTTTTGGCCAAATCGTTAGATGATGTTCCTGAAAAAGCCAAAGATATATTGAATGGTACACTTGTTACCATCCAAACAGGTGAGGAAGGCAAATTGGTCAAAAAAATCTTGGTTGCACAAGATGTTTACTATCCAGGCAAATCCGATCCAAAAGAATATTATTTATCTATCTTATTGGATAGAGCCACAGGAAGCAATATTATCATGGCTTCCACAGAAGGTGGTGTTAATATTGAAGAGATCGCCGAAAGCACTCCTGAAAAAATTATTAAAGAATGGGTAGATCCCATGTTAGGCATTCAACCATACCAAGCTAGAAACGTAGCCTTTAAACTAGGTTTAGAAGGCAATGCCTTCAAAGAAATGGTAAAATTTATCATGGCGCTATATGCAGCTTATGATGCAAGTGATGCTTCCCAATTTGAAATCAATCCGGTTTTAAAGACATCTGATGATCAAATACTGGCAGTTGATGCCAAAGTGAATCTAGATGACAATGCACTTTATAGAAACAAGGCGCTTGCAGAGATGAGAGATCTTGATGAAGAAGATCCATTTGAAGTAGAAGCAGCAGAATCCGGTCTTAATTATGTGAAGCTTGACGGAAATGTAGGCTGTATGGTAAATGGAGCTGGATTGGCAATGGCCACTATGGACATGATCAAACTGTCCGGTGGAGAACCTGCCAACTTCCTAGATGTTGGAGGTGGGGCCAATGCACAAACCGTTGAAGCCGGGTTTAGAATTATCCTTAAAGACCCTAAAGTAAAAGCGATCCTTATTAATGTCTTTGGAGGTATTGTAAGGTGTGACAGAATTGCATCCGGAGTAGTAGAAGCCTATAAGTCTATTGGTGACATTAGTGTACCAATTATCGTAAGGTTACAAGGTACCAACGCTGAAGAAGGGGCTAAGATCATTGATGAGTCCGGACTAAAAGTTACTTCTGCCATTACTTTAAAAGAAGCTGCAGAAAAAGTACAGAATGTACTAAGTGCTTAATATTAAAAATACAATTGCGGCCTACATGGCCCGCATGCACCCGTAGTTCAACTGGATAGAATATCGGATTTCGGCTCCGAGGGTTGAGGGTTCGAATCCTTCCGGGTGTACAAAAAGCCTTCTTATTGGAAAATAAGTAGGCTTTTTTTATGGATAGACTTTTTAGGCAGCTACAAAAAAACAGACAATCCCTTCCAAGCAAAATTAATACCAATCCCTTCTCTCAAAACGATATCACACACTAATTAAAACCTATTGAATAAAGGTATAATCTTATTTTTAGACTGGCGTAACAAGAAATTAGCAAACCATATTTTATTTTAAACATGAATTTTAAATTATTATTAATGTTACCACATAAATAGCTCAGATAATATATTTATTAAACTTGGTTGAATTATAAAATAAAAAAAAATAGCACTTGGTGACTACCAAGTGCTACTGCCTTTTATCTAAACAAACAAATAAGTTTGTACAGAACTAAAAAGATTATATTGATACTAATTTATAAGGAATTAGAAAATTATCTTTAGGCCTAACCTCTAGGCATCAAACGCTAATTTTCTTAAGACTCTTTAATCCATTTAAATAAAGTTTGGTAGGTTACTCCTGTTTCTTTACTAAAATCAGCTTTGGTTTTGCCTTCAGCTTCAGCCTTCTTCCATTCAGCTAGGATTCCCGCCTTTTCTTCAGCAGAATAAGTCCTCCTGCCTCTTGTAGTCGGTTTATCAGCTTTGGCATCTACGCCGTAGATAAACTGTAAGATACCCATTAATTTAGAAGCCTCCCCTTTTGAGCTTAAACCTAAACTATCTAAATCAGTAATGGCTGAATCTTTTAGATTTTTTGTTACAAAAGGATGTTTTCCTTTTTTGTGCGCATCGTCAATTGAATGGAAAATATTTCCATCCGCATCTTCCATATAAACCACAGCATTGGTTTTAGAAAGATCTGAGTACTTGTTTAAAAATTCTTGAATAGACATAAAATAATTATTTAGATGATAAATTAAGCGAAGTTACGTTTTATTTCTATTTGTTTTACAATATCTGTACCGTAAATTCTATTTAATTTTTATATACCTAATTAAAACGCATTATAAATATAAATTGTTGTGAGAAATGTCATTTAAAAGTTAAAAATTCAATTCTTTAAGTTCCCTGAAATTGGATTTTAGAGAAATATCGTCTACGTTAACGCAATAAGTTTAGATTTTGAAAAGATTTAAAATAATAAATAGCCTGACATCAAATTGTTTGAAATAGATGATTTAATCTTTTAGGTATTTTTTCAAGTTTATTAGGAATTCTAAAACTAAATCGATAAGTTTAATTGACTTATTTGAGATATTCCAAATTATCACCCTAATAATGAATTAAATAAGAAGTATGGTTCTATTACAATTCAACCACTAATTGATGAAATTTTGTGGGGAACTTTAAGCAGAACAACTAGAGAGCATATAGTGCTTGTAAAAAACAAACAGAATTAATAATCTAATCTGCAAATTATTAAAAACTGAATATGGCTTCAATAATTAACTTCATATGGCAGAGTATTATTTGCCTGTCTTTTTTCTACATTTTTTATTGGGTTTTCCTTAAAGATGAAAAAACCTTCGTGTTTAATAGAATATATCTGTTGATCACTCCATTTCTTGCTGTGGCATTCTCTTTAATTGAAATCCCAGTTTCTTTTGAAACACCAAGTATTTCCTTGGAAAATACAGCTTTTTTAAAGGCTTTAGAATTTGACAGCCAAAGGGAAATCGCCGGGGCATATGGTTTACCTGAAGTAACCGTAACAGGGAGCAGACTTCCCACGCTATGGGGATTTAAAGATTATCTGGTATTTGGTTACTTGGTGGTGGTCTTGTTACTATTTGCTAGATTTTACTGGCAGTATCTACAATTAAAAGAAATTTTAAGAAAAGGATGGTATCAAACATCTTATATGCTTAAGGAAAAATACTTCAAGGTCCCCAATTTTGGCCTCACCCCTGTATTCTCTTATTTTGATAAAGTTTTTTGGGATGATTCTCTTCAATTAAGTACTAAAGAAAAGAAGCAAATACTCAATCATGAAATTGAACATGTTAAACAAAAGCATTCTTATGATATAATCATCTATCAAATACTCAGTAATGTATTTTGGTTTAATCCAATCATTCACTTGATGAATCGTGCATTGGTTGACCTACATGAATTCCAAGCTGATGCTCGTGTCATTAAAGATAAAGAATTAAAAGATTCCTATCCAAAACTTGTGGCAAGAATGGCTTTTGCAGGATTGGATCTACCCCTAGGAAGCAATTTTGTAAGTTCAACAACCCTGAGAAGGATTAGGATGATGAAAGCCAATAAAAAAACCAATTGGTTTAAAGTAGCAATGCTTATTCCATTAACTGTTTTGGTATTTGGTTTGATTTCTATGAAAAGTAACAATAGCATTATTTCTTTTAACAATTATTCAACACTCCCAATTTCATTTCTTAAAAATCAAATAGAAGCCTTTCAAGATTCAATAGCAGTAGGTATAAAATTAAAGAGTATAAAAAACCCTACTCATTATGAGAGTATTGGAAAGCTTCATCATGAGTCTTTAAATGTACAAGTGGGCGAATTGTCCTATGAGTTTACCGGAATAAAAAACCAACAGGAATTCATAAAAGTGCTAAATTTAGTGGAAACACTCAGACCCAACTCCAAATTAAATAAAAAATATGAAAATGCATTTTCTTATCAACTTGCAGATCAAAAACCTGAGCCTAAGGAGGGATGGAATGCTTGGGAGGAATATTTAAGGTCACAAATTCCTGCTCGCCTAATAGATGGGATTCAAATGGATGGTGACTTGGTTGCCTTGGAATTTGTTGTAGATAAAGAAGCCAATATAGTATACGCTTCCATAAAGAAGAGTTTGGGAGAAGAAGTAGATCAATTGCTTCTTACCGCCCTTACCAAAGGTAACAGTCCTACTTGGATACCCGGTAAAAAAGACGGTGAGACCGTAGCAGTAGTGGTAAATACCAATATCAAATTAAAGAAATCAAACAATTATAAAACTACCCAAAACACAGAATTTCGAAGTCCGGGTCCAAACAACAATGCAAAATCTTTCCCTGAAAACAGAGGTTTATCTTTTAATGATGACTTAAAATCCGGAGCCATCGCCTTAGGTTCTACATTCAAGTCACACTTGATTGAAAACTTGGATTTTCCTAAAGGTAATATAGCTAAAGGTTTATCCGGAACAACAATTGTCAATCTCAAAACAGATTCTTATGGAAATATAGAGGGGGTTTCCTTCTCTCAAAGGATTGATGCGAGTTTCGAAAAAGAAATTCTTCAAGTTCTTTCTAATGCGCCTAACTTAAAACCGATTTTACAAAAAAATGAATACCAATTGCTGTTGCCCATATCCTTTAAAATAAACGGCGCTGATAGCAATCCCATCCTCCCAAGTTTAAATAACGATTATGGCGATGCCATTCAAATCAATAGTTACTCCGCACAGAAGGCCTCCATTACATCGAATATAGAAATCCCTGTCCTGATTATTAAAGAGGGCTTGATTTCATTCAATGGCGTCCTTATGCCTATCAATTCAGGCCTATCAAGATTAATAAAAGCATACAACGGCTTTAATTCCTTGGATCCCCATTCGATATTCGTCAATTTTTCTGCCGGAAAAGATATAAAAATGGGCGAGGTTCAAAATGTACAAGCAGCCTTAAGAGATGCCGGTATAAACAAAATTGTATTTAAAGCAGCGGAAAGCCAAGTTATAAAATCAGCTCAGTCCCCTCTTTATATTATTGATGGAACCGTTCACGAATCTCCATCAATCACTAACTTTCCTAAACCGGAAAATATAAAAACCATTTCTGTGGTAAATCCAAACAAATTGAATCTCCATGGAGAAAAAGCCGAAAATGGCGTTATTGTAATCACAACAGAGTAATTGACTACTATAAATAAAACGGCTACAACCACATTTAAACCAGCTTCAAAGTATAAAACAACCTGCCTTTTGGTAGGTTTTTTTATATATTGCAGGTAAATCAATTAAACATAAAATATTACAATGGCCTACAGATATCTTCTTTACACGTTATTTCTTGCAATGCTTCCTGCATTATCCTATGCTCAAAAAGAAACCCACACAGACGAATCAAAAGTTCCTGATTTTTCTATACCGGACCTTTTCGTCAATTTGAAAGGTCAAGAGATTAGGACCATTCAGGATTGGGCGCAAGTGAGAAGACCTGAATTAGTCCATCTTTTTGAAGAAAATGTATATGGTACCATGCCAAAAGCCATGGACGCCCAAACCTTCACCGTTGTTAATGAAGATAAATTGGCCATGAATGGCTTGGCCACATTGAAGGAAATTGACATAGAAGTAACTTATAGGTCTCAATCAGCCACAATGAGGCTTATCTTGTTCATTCCTAATCAAAGAAAAGAAGCATCTCCTGTATTCTTATTAATTAACCACAGGGGCCCGGAAAATATTGACCCCACCAGAAAAATTAAAATGGGCTTCTGGCCTGCCGAAGAAATTGTAAGCCGTGGATATGCCGCTGCCACCTTTCATGTGAAGGATGTATCCGATGATGACAAAGTAACTTTCACAGAAGATATTTTAAGTAAATTGTATCCTGAAGAATTAGAAAAGGAAAATGGAATGCGTGGCTTAGGTGCCTGGGCATGGGGAGCCATGCGCGCCATGGATTATTTTGAAACTTGCCAAGATATCAACGCCCAAAAAGCTGCTGTAATTGGACACTCCAGAGGTGGAAAAGCTTCACTTTGGACCGGTGCTTCAGACACTAGATGGGCCATCACAATTTC